>JAJDDL010000148.1 GCA_029260335.1 Phycisphaerales bacterium
GATTGTGATCATGGCTCGGGTGGGAGTCGGGACGTACGACGCCCTGCCTTTGCCCTTGGCCAAGGACAGGTGGGAAAGCCGAGAAATCTCAGTCGAGGTGGGATCGGACGGGTTGGATCTGAAGACCAAGCAGGTGGTCAACTAGACTTGCAGGGCCCATGGTGGGCCTGATTTGCGAGGTTCATGCTGAGCGGCTCGATGGATTATCTCGGCGGTGGTGTCGTGCGCGAGGTGGTCTCGTCGGTCGACGGGCGCGGTGTCCGCTTTCGCTTTGATGCGCAGAGTCTCGAATCGGGCGAGGACGCGGACGCGGCCTCGGCCCTGTTTGGCTTGCGAACCGAGCGGTACGCGGTGCTCGCGGCCGCCAAGGGAAAAGTCCGGGCTTGGTTCGAGGTGATCGGCTATGAGCCGGGGATTCACCTGGAGATCGCCACGGGCGGGCGGCCGCTGCACGACGATCATGATCCGACGCACAAGAACCTCGAACGGGTGCTGTCGTTTGTCTATTGGGCGATGCGGGACGCGAGCTCGATCTGGGGCGAGGGCTTTGGCCCACTCAGTTCGCGTCAGGTCTGGAGTGATGAGAAGAAGCTCTCCAAGCGATCTTATTGCCTGGAGCCGGGATTCGGTTGGGTGCGTGAGGCTGAGAGTGGGCAGTTCAGGCGAGCGTCTGAAGAGGATGACGTCCGCTCGCTCGGCGCGTTCTCGTTCGAGGTGGCGGCGAATCGGTTTGACGTAGTCGGGACCGACAAGATGCTCCGGGTGCCGTTCCCGCGCGGCCATCGCGTTTGGGCGTTCTTGTCTGATGGCGATGACGAGCTCGAGAAGTTGTGGCGTCAGCGGCGGTGCGAGGAACTGGTTTCCTGGGTCGGCGGGCGTGCGACATTGGAGGCGATTGAGGATCGGATGCCGGCGAGGCCCAAGAAGCTTGGCCATCCACAACATGTGAGCGTGCCCATCGAGCGTGCGCCGGCGCGAGAGCCGTTGCCGGATTCGCGCAAGGAGCAGGCTCCCGAGCCGTCGATCGAAGAGCAGCCCGCGATCATGCCGGAGGTAGAGCGTGAGCCGGTTCGCGAGTCCGCGAGAGAGCCCGAGGCGGAGCTTGCACCCTCTCGCAAGCCAGAGGCCAAGGCTGAGCGCAAGCCTGAGAAGCCACCGAAGGTCAAGGAACCCAAGGCGGAGAAGCCACCGAAAGTCAAAGAGCCAAAGCCAGAGAAACCAAAGAAGGTCAAGGAGTCCAAGCCCGAGCGTCCGCCGCGGGATCCATTGCCCTGGGGCAAGATCGGCGTTGGGGTTGCGGCGTTGTTGCTGATTACCGTGCTGAGCTGGGGCGGGTGGCAGGTGCTCAAGCCGAAGCCAACGTCGGCGAGCGATGTTGCTCAACTCGTGCTCGCGACGGATTGGCTGGGCGAGTTTGCGAGCAGTGCCGGCGACGACGGGCTCGATGAGATCGAGGGCTTGGACTTGGCCGCAGAAGTTGACCTCGCGCGCCAAGCGGAGGTGCGGGATTGGCCGGCGCTGGTTGGGATAGAGGGCGTGGCGAGTGGGGCGGACGTGGGTGATGGTGTGCCGGAGGCTTGGTCTTCGCCGGCTGCAAAGAAGCGGATTCGCGACGCGAGCGAGACGCTTGCATCGGCGCGCTTGCACATCATCGATCAGATGCGTCCTTGGCAGGACGAGGCTCAGGGCTTGGTGCAGTTTGTCCGCGTGGAACTGGGAGCTGCGGAGCTTGCGACTCAGTTGGATGGTGTGGTAAGTGGTTTGGAGTTCAACGAGGCCGATGGCTCGGCGGCGGGCTTGGCCGCGGATGCGTGGGGCCAAGGGCGCGATATCGTGCAGTTCGCGACGACGTTGCGCGGCACATGGCAGAGCGAAGACGCCGACACTTTGCTTGCGGGCCGAGGACCCCAGGATGTGATTCGGCTCGCGATTGCCGACGAGGTGGCTTTGGGTGGGTTGAGTGAGACCTCGCTTGCGACGGTCTTGGCGATTTGCAAGGAAGTGGCGATCGCCGAAGAGGCATCTGCGCGGGGGGATCTTCAGGAAGCGGATTGGAACGCTGTGCAGCGGCGAGTTTCCTCGTCGTCGATCGGTTCCAACGCAGGGAACAGGCTGAGAACGCTCGTCCAGGGCCTTGCGTTCGTTCCCGAGCCGGTGCCGGTTGATCCGAACCGAGTTGCATTTGACGCGCGCGTATTGCGGGCTCGAGAGGACGTGGGTACCACGGTTGCAAGTTGGGGCACGCCGCTGTCAGAGTTGGACGAGATCGTGCACCAGAAGTGGCTCGATAAAGTCACGGCGTTAGAAGCCGAGCACCAGAGTGGGCCGGACCTGCCGGCGTTTGAGCGCGCGGTAACGCAACTGACTGCAAGCATCGCGACGGTTCGCGAGAGTGTCGATGGGGATTTGCAGACTCTCGAAGCGTCCATGACTGGTCTGGGCGATTGGGCAGGTCTTCAGCAGACGATCCAGATTCGACGGCTGGGTGCGCTTCAGGGTTTGCTAGTAGCGGAGGGGATTGCGGACGCTGCGGACTTTGTGGGTGAGCTCTCGCCAGCCGCGGCACGCGGATTTGAGACCTGGCTCGGTGAGGTGGATCGGGTTTTGGCAGACCTGCAACTGCTGCAAGTGGGGCTTGGAAGACTCATGCTCGGTTCGGATGCGTTCGATCAGGCACAGGATCCTCAAGCACGGATGTTCGCGACCGTTGCGAGGCGGCTCGTCAATGGGCGAGATTCTCAGCGCAGTGACATTGCTGGCATCCTGAGCGGGCTTGGTGCATTGAGCACGGCGGTCGTCGCTCGCGCGGAGCTGGTTGCCTCGCTGGATGGCACCGGTGGGCAGGTGGACGCGGGTCAGACGCTTGCAGATGCGCTGGAAGGTCAGCCGGGTGGGGGCGGGCCGGATCTGGCGGTCGCGCATGCGGCGTGGCGAGCGCTTGGTCGCGGCGCAGCGTTTCCTGATGGAGTGCGAGTGGCTCGAGACTTGCAGACGTTTATCGATGCACGAGAGAAGCTGGACGAGGGTGTTGGCCAGGCCGATCCTCTCGGGCTGGTCTGGGATAGGGTCCAGGATCAGGTCTGGGCGCGAGGCTGGAAGCGTTGGAGCGAGCACACAGGGTCTTCCTTGGATAACTGGTTGTTTGGCGCGGATGCGATAGTGGCACTGCATGCTCAGGGAGCCAACGGCGTGCCGGCCGCGGTCACCGAGCAGATCGAGATCAATCGGGCTATCCAAGTTGCAGCGGACGGTCCGGAGGAGGGTGCCCGGGATCGAGCCGAGACTTTGTATTCGTCGTTGAATCGCGATGACCTGTCGCCCGACGTTACGAGTGACCGTGATGCGTTGCGCACATTGCTTGACCTGGAGACGGTGGAGCAGTCGGGCTTTGAGTTTGCTGCCGCGATGGCAATCGGCTGGACGATGGAGCCAGGCCTGGATGAGGATGTGGCGGTCCTCCGATTCGGCGACACCGGGCCCTCGCTCACGTTTCGACGCTTGCCAGGCGCTGGCGTTGGCGGGAATGCGGTCTTCATGTGCACGACGGAGTTGTCGGTGGATGTGGTTGCTCAGGTTCTTCGCCAACAGCCGAGTGGATTCGATGCCGTGCGATCGACCTGGACCGGCTGGGCCAATCGCGAGAGTGGCGGGCAAGCTCCCAGGCTGATTGTGTGGAATCTCCAGGGCGGGAATCTGGCTGTTGTAGACAACGCAGTCAATGGTGAGCAGTGGAGCAGGTTGCTCACGGACGTGCTTCTCCCAGAGGTGCAGCGCGATCCATCGTGGGGCAATCACGGCGCCGATCCAGCGATGCCGTTGCAGGAGATCTCGTATGGCACGTCTAGAGATCTGTGCGGCTGGCTGATTGGTGGGCGTCTGCCGACGGTCGGGGAGTTTTCCCAGGCTTTGTCGTTGGAGGGTGTTTCCGCTCCCCTTTTTCGTTCTGATACCAGGCCCTCGGGGGCAGACTGGAACCTGCGTGATGCGAAGTTCATCGCCCAGCGGGATCACGCGAACCTCTGGGAAAGCGGGGGAGATACGGGCGGGTTCTTCTTTGACGAGGAGGTGTATTGGAAGCCGGAGTTCAATAAGGGGGCCACGGCCACATCCTGGACTGGGACCGGTTCCATCGTCGGGCATGACGATGGTTCTGCGCTGCTCGACTCGGTGCGAAATGGACCCGGTGTGCGGTTCAAACATCTGGTGGGCAATGTGGCAGAGTGGGTGAGCGAGGGTGATCCGAGCGATCCCCAATCTGCGCGGATCATTGGCGCATCGGCGTTCTCGGATCCTGACGCGGGATTCGACGAACCGGTCACGCCCAGAGGTGGCATCCGGCGTAGCGGCACGTTCGATGTTGGCATCCGTCCGGTGATCGAAGGCACGCCTCGCGCAGGCGATACCGTCAAAGCCAGTGAATCTGACATCCTGGCGGAACTCAAGGCGTTCACGCCGTGGTACAAGTCAGATTAGAGCGGAGATTCTCAGTCCTGCTCTTCGGGGGCTGAGGCGAAGACTTCCCGTGGCTGGCCATTATTCTGGAAGCCCGAGTTCTTGTCGCCGTGCTTGGCGACGACGATGTCCTCGGCGAACAGGGCCATGCCGAGCGAGTCGCCTGCGCCCTCGTAGGCGCCGGTGTTGGTGGCGAGGGGGTGGGCGTTGTAGACCGGCGTGGATGAGCAACCCACGAGGGCGGTGAGCGAGACGATCGAGACGACGGCGGCGGTACGGCGCATGGTTTCTCTCCCTGGAATTCGAAAGCTCCTGTGGTCAGTGAGGGAGATCGACTTTCTTGGCGCAGGGATGGAGCGCAGTTGGTGCTGAGGGCAGGATCGGACCGGTGCGATCCGGATCATGGCTCCAGGCCGAATGCGACCCAGGTGGACGACCCCGCCTCACGGGGCGTTCTCGGTCGTTATCATGGCCCGAGAGTGTTCAAGAGGAGCAAGCATGCAGGTATCGGAAGTGGACCGCCTTGCAGCGGCGATCCGCGAGACGCAAGGGAGCTTCAGCGATGAGTCGGCCGAGGAGCGGGCGGGGGCCATCGATCAACTGATCCGTGAAGGGCTGGAGAAGCTCGTTCCGAGCGAGCGGACCGCGTTTCTCGGCGAGCTCTCCAAGCGATTTCCCACCTGGGACAGCGATGTGCGCGCCGTGATCGAGGATGGTCCGGCGTCATCGGAAAGCGATAAGCAAGAAGATCAGGATTGGACCTGGCACCTGGATCGCCTGGGGTCGCTCTTTGCGGACCTGCCCGAGGAGCACCGTGAGGAAGTCCGCAAGGCACTCGTGGCCCGAGGGATGGCAAGCAAGCCTCAAACCCACGGAGCATGGCCCGAGGAGCCGGCCGGCAAGGTACACGCGATGTACTACGGCGGAGACAACGGGCCGATCGACGAGGGGCGGGCGTTGGAGTTGCTCGCGATGCTCGGCGACGTTGCGCTTCGGCTGGATCGTGTGGTGCGAGCGGTGTGGGTGAGCCTTGTGCCCGATGATCGATTGCGTCAGCCGCCGGCGCTGGATCGAGTGCTCAATGCCTATCTCACGGGCGATCCGCAAGCCCAGAGCGAGAAGGTTGAGCAGCAGATCAAGGAACTGCGCCAGCGGGCGCAGCTCATGATCGGGACGCTCGCCGAGGCGGGGCGTGTCGCGTTTAGCCGGGTGGAGTTTCTGTTGCCGCCGGAGATCGAGCGTTTGGCGCCCAAGAGCACGCTCACGCGATCGAACGAGCACCAGTGTTGGGTGACCTATAAGAAGCGGGCTTCGTTTATCGAACGAGAGATCTTTCAGCAGGAGATTCGGCGTGATCTCGGCGAGGAGCTCCGCAAGGTCTTGGGCGTGGGTGGTTCTGGCGGACAGCGGACCGGTGGAACGGCGTGAGAAGGGGGAGTTGAGATTCCATGAGTGATCTTGTCCATTGGCATGAGGGCCTTTTTTTACGCCCGCATCACCTGCAGACTTTGCAGCGTGCGACGCAGGACGCGATCGCCGGTGA
>JAJDDL010000149.1 GCA_029260335.1 Phycisphaerales bacterium
CATGATCGATGCGCCAGATTGGACGCTCGCGAGGCCACGTCCTGCCCGCGCCTTGTCCGTGCTGCGCGTGGGCATCGCGGGTACCGGGCGCGATCTGCGCGAGCGACCAGGACCCGCTCGGGATATTCAGATCTCCGACGACGATGTCAGGCTCTGCAAAGCCAGTTGTTCCATCGGGCCGACGCCACGCGCCGATCGAGTCCACCGCCTTGCGCACCACCGCCGCTCGATGCAGATTCGGATCGCTCGGCAGGTCCACAATCCAAACCACAGTCTTCTGGCCGTTGAGCGCTCGCGTGTCCAAAACAAGAAAAACCGCCGCCCCACGGTCAAACGCCGCGTCTCCCTCATCTTCGGGGTCCATCCCATCGCGCACCCCCTGGAGCCCGAGCGAGGTCGAGCCACTGGCCAGGATTTCGAAGCGAGAGGCAATCGCAAACCCATGCCGCCAAAGCACCGCGCCGCGCTCGCCATCGCCACTGGGCTCATGCACCATCGTGTAGAGCATCTCCCGGCCCATTCCCCATCGCGGATTGGCGATGATCGCGAGGTCCGGCTCGTGCTCGCTCACGAGCTTCGGCGGAAACTCCAGCTTGTTATTCGCTGCGTTCCAGAAGACGATGCGCAGGTTGCCCTTGTCGGGCAAAGAAGATCGCCAGATCCCGTGCTCGCTGGCCATCGAGAACAGCGCGACGACGACAAACCCAAGCGGCACCACATGCACGCTCAAGATCCTGCGCAGCCCTATGCGCTGTGTTGGTCTTCGGCGCTCACGATTGCCCAGAACTAGCAATCGCGAGAACACCAGCAACGCCAACGCCATCGCAAGGAATAGCTCCGTCGGCACCCAATGCACATATTGCGTGACAAGCCATCGATCGCTCGCCAAGCGCCCAATCGCCCAAATCACCAGCACCAACAATGCCAGCACCCACGCGGCTCGGGCGAGCACCACACGCGTCATCTGAATGACTCGGCTCATGCGCACAACCCGAGCGTATCAGGCCTGAGACGCCAGACGATCGGCCAGCCGTCGCATCGCCTGCACCGTCGCGTCCGACACATGGTGCTCGATCCCCTCTGCATCGATCTGCGCCTGCTTGGCCGGAACCCCCATCTCGAGCAAGAACCGAAGCACAACCTCGTGTCGCTCTCGCGATTTCTTGGCCAAGCGACGCCCCTTGGCGGTCAGCCCAATCGGCCGATAGGGCTCGGTCTCGGCGAGCCCCTGCTTGACCAAACGCTCGATCGTCCGCACGACCGTGACATGGCTCACGCCCATCATCGGCGCGAGATCGCGCACCCGACACTCGCCGTGCTCATCGATCACGTCGGCGATCGCTTCGACATAGTCCTCGGCGGTCTCGTCGGCGTGGGCCGCTCTCGTGGTTCGAAACCCGCGCGCCCGCGTCTCCAACCCCTGATGCGCCCCCTTCTTCGCCAACCGCTACTCCTTCAGCCCAAAGCTCCGGGCCGCCTCATCGATTGTCATATGATCGACGCGCCAGAGCTTCTCAGCGCTCGTCTGGCCCTTGACTAGTTGCACGCGATCCTTGGAGACCTCGAGCGTCTTCGCCAGCAGTGCCCCGATCGCCTTATTTGCCTTGCCTTCTTCGGGCGGAGCCGCCACCCGCACCTTCAGCCGATCCCCGAGCGGCCCTGCGATCTGGTCCCGAGATGCCCCGGGTACCGCTTTGACCCGTATCAGCACCCCATCGCCATCTTCACTGAGAATTCCATCCATCGCGCTCCATCGTTGACTCCCCGCCTCCATCGATCCATCATCAGAGCTATGGCAGAGCCGCTGGACCTCTCGGTCGCGATCATGTGCAAGGACAACGAGGACACGATCCGCCAGACGCTGGATTCGATTGCGCCCCTCGCCTCAGAGATCGTCGCCATCGATTCGGGCTCGACCGATCGCACGATGGACATCCTTCGTGAGTACGGCGCCCGCATCGAGGAGCACCCCTGGCAGGGCTATATCGAAACCTGCCAGATCGCCCTGGAGCTTTGCACGAAGTCCTGGGTGCTCGCGATTGATACCGATGAATCCATCGGCGCGGCCCTCGCCCATTCGATCCGTACCGCGCTTCCGACCGCGCAAGCAACGACCGCCGGGTTCCGCGTCAATCGCAAGGTCTGGTACCGCGGGCGATACCTCGAGCACGCCTGGCAGCCCGAATGGCGTCTACGCATCGTCCGCCGATCGCTCATTCCAGAGGCAATCCGCTCAATGGGCGTCGAGCCTCATCACCGCATCGATTGGGTCAAGCCCGATCCGAACATGCAACTCGTGGATCTGCAGGGCGACATGCGCCACGACACGATCCGCAATCTCGCGAGTTTCCTCTCAGGCCAGATCCGGCTGGCCGACCAGGGCGCAGCGTCCATGGTCGCCCAGGGCAAACGCCCGAGCAGAATGCGGATCGTCACTTCGCCGCTCGGGGCCTTGCTCAAGCAGATCGTGCTCAAAAAGGCCTGGCGCGACGGCTGGCGGGGCTGGGTTGCCGCCGGATCCGCGGCCCTGGCAACCCTGGCCAAATACGTCATCCTCTTTGACCGCGCAAACCAATCGACGGCCCCCACTGAATCCCCGGCCCGGCCTGAATATGATGCTCCGACTCGCTCCTCGCCGACTTCTTCCACTTCTGGACCCTCGGCAGGACCCTACCCGAGCAAGACGGAGCAGCAATGAGTGATTCCCCCGCCGACGAACCAACCGGCGACGCCCCCCAAGAAACACCCCAAAGCGTCGAAGGCGAACCTACGAAGAAGAAGCGTCGACGCAGACGCCGTCGCGGCGGGGCCTCTGAGTCAGAAGGCACCGCCAACGCCGGCTCAGATCAATCTGCGCCCGCCGAGACCGAAGCCGACGCCCCACGCCCAAAGAAGACCAAGCAGGCCCTTCCGCCGATCGCGAGCGACCCCGAGGTCTTCGCCGTCGACAAGACTTTCGCCGACCTGGGCCTCAACGAGACTCTGCTCGGCGCGCTCGATCACGCCGGGTTCAAGCACCCGACGCATATCCAGCACCAACTGATCCCGCCCGCACTCACCGGCGGCGACATCCTGGGCCAGGCCAAGACCGGCACGGGCAAGACCGCCGCGTTCGGCCTGCCCATCTTGCACATGGTCGAGAAGGGCAAGCCATTCCAGGCTCTGATCCTGAGCCCCACGCGCGAACTGGCCATCCAGATCCGCGATGGCCTGCGCGACCTTGCAGCCCAGACCGGCCTGCGCCTCACCGCGGTCTACGGCGGCCAGCGCATGCACACCCAGATCCAGGAACTCGAACGCGGCCCCGAGATCATCGTCGGCACGCCCGGACGCATCATGGACATGGTTGGTCGCGGCCACCTGCGCTTCGACAAAATCAAGTTCGCGGTCCTCGACGAGGTCGACAGAATGCTCGACATCGGTTTCCGCGAAGACATCCGCAAGATCCTCGGCCAGTGCCCCAAGGAACGCCAGACCATCATGGTCAGCGCCACGCTCAGTCCCGAGATCGAAGACCTCGCGCGCCGATACATGAATCGGCCGGACAAGATCGTCACGACCTCAGGCTCGCTCACGGTCAAGATCGTCGAGCAGCACTACCTCACCGTTGAGCCCTGGGACAAGAAGAAGCTCTTGCACCACCTGCTCACGCACGAGGAGCCGGCGCTCACGCTCATCTTCTGCCGCCTCAAGCGCACCGTCGATGATCTCGATCGCTATCTCCGCCAGAACGGCATCGAATCGCACGCGATCCACGGCGACCTTCGCCAATCCAAGCGCGAACAGGTCATCAAGGAACTCCGCACAGGCAGTCTCGAAGTGTTGATCGCCTCAGACCTCGCCGCACGCGGGCTCGATGTCGTCGGCATTAGCCACGTCATCAACTACGACCTGCCCGAAGACCCGGATCTGTATGTCCATCGCATCGGCCGCACCGCGCGGGCCGGCCGAGGCGGCATCGCCTGGAGCTTCGTGACGCCAGCGCAGGGCAAGCTGCTCACGCACATCGAGTTGCTCATCAACGCGCAGATCGATCGCATGGAGTACCCCGACTTCGACTACACCGAACGCCCCGACAACTGGAAGGACGACACGCCGACGCGTCCGATCGCAAAGGTCGACGCCCCGCCGCCGGTGAATCGCATGGCAGGCCCGGCCATCCCCACGAGCAAGCCCAAGGACGCCAAGTCGCAGAAGAAACTCGACGAGAAGTTCCCCGGCGGGATCGTGCCGACCAAGCTCCCGGCCAAACGCATGCACGGCAAGCTCTCGACGGGCCGCGGCAAGAGGTAGATCCGCCTTGCCGGTGCCGTGGTAAGAGCGAGTCTTCGAGCGAATGCCACGCCGAACGCACGGCCGTCTGGGTGCCTTCTAGGATCTTCTGCGCGCTCTGCGTGGCGTTCGTCGCATAGCCTCCTCACCGCACGGTACCGCATTGCCCTGCATAACCTCCGCGCATGTCGATCCACCAAGACCGTCGCACGCAGCACATCGATTGGCTGACCGCGCTCACCAGCGTGCCCACCGCGACCGGGCATGAGCATTTGGTCCAGGCGTGGATCGACGACTGGCTTGCAGAACGTCCTGAACTCACTTGCGAATCTGACGAAATCGGCAATCGGACGATCTCGTTCAAAGACGTCGAGCCCGCCGAGCGGCCGGTGTACTTTACTGCCCACCTGGACCACCCGGCATTCCACATCGAGTCGGTTAACGGCACGTCGCTCGAACTGACCTTCCGCGGCGGTGTCATGGACGATTATTTCAACGAGGGAAAGGTCGTCGCACACACGCCCACTGGCCAACGCGTCCGCGGACGCTTGCTTGGCACAACAGGCGACCAGGAGCCGTTCAAGCGATTCAGTTGCGAGTTGGAGGCAGACGAAGGTGTCCAGCCCGGCGACTTTGCGACCTGGGACCTTCCTGACGGCAAGATCGAAGACGGCATCTTGCGCACGCCTGTGTGCGATGACCTCGCCGCGGCAGCCGCGGCTCTGGCTGCGATCGACGAACTCCGTTTGGCGTGCAACGCGGGCGAACCTGTCGGCGATGTCCGCTTGCTTTTCACGCTCGCCGAGGAAGTTGGCTTCGTCGGCGCGATTGGCGCGTGCAAGCTCGGCACGATTCCCAAGGGCGCACGCCTGATCGCCCTGGAAAACAGCCGGGCGATGTCCGAAGCGCCCATCGGCGAGGGCCCGATCGTTCGCGTCGGCGATCGCCTGAGCATCTTCAGCCCCGCGCTTACAAAGGCCGTCTGCC
>JAJDDL010000150.1 GCA_029260335.1 Phycisphaerales bacterium
CCCAATCCTCCTGCGGGATGCCTGAGCGCATGCCGTCGTCGATCCACCCGGAGAGCATCGTTGGCACGAGTGCAGGAATCGTTGGCAGCTCAACAAGTTGTGCGTCCACACCTGCTTGCATGAGCCCCATGAGCCATCGATCGAGATCGAACTGCGAGCCTTGCTTGTATCCGATCAACAGCACGGCCGGGCGGCCGGCAAGGGCCGAGGGCAGCTCGGTCCGTTCTTTCTCAAGCGAGTTGCCGACCACGGTCGGGAACACCTCGCCCGTGGGGTCGCGGTTGGCGATCGTGCGGTTGCAGCCGTTGATCGTCAACAAGGCGGGAATCGCCGTCAGAACGACGGCAGCGAGGAGGCATCGGCGGGTCGTGAACTTCTTCTTCTCGGGCATGGAGGCCTCTCGTGGGGCGTAGAAACATCTGCCGCTGGCGCGGCTTGAGGATCGGACATGGGTTCGAGGGGAGGTCAGCCTCCGGATTCGATCGATTCGAGCGCCGCCTCGTATTCGGCGAGGCGTTCAGCCATCTCGGGGTCGGCGTCGGGGCTCGGCATGAGCGAGATCGCGCGCTGCTGGGTCTCAACCGCCGCGGCGGTGTCGCCGGTCAAGTGCTGGGCCAGGGCGAGCGTGTCGAGGTACTGCCAGATGGCGCCGCCCGCGGCTTCCTCCATGGCGCACGCGCGCTCGGCGTAGGCGAGCGCCCGCTCCGGGTCGCGGAGTTCCTCGATACCGTGTTTAAGCAGTGTCCACGCCGCGCCGTTGAAAGTCATGGCATCGGCATCGGGCGAGCCCGCGCCGGCCGTTTGCAGTTCGAGCAGCTCGCGCCACAATGGCAGCGCGTCGTCGTGCCGGTCGAGGTGGTCGTAGGCGGTGGCGAGCCCGTTCATCGCGTAGCCGGTCCACGCGTGCTGCATGCCGAGCACGCGCCGCTTGATCGGCAGGCTGGTCTCGAACATCCCCGCGGCCTCCTCATAGCGACCCATCGAGTTGTAGAGCAGGCCCAGGTTGGTGGTCGATCCCAGCGTGTCCGGGTGCTCATCGCCCAGCACGCGCTTGCGGATCTCCAGCGTCTCGAGGTACAGCGGCTCGGCCTCGGCGTACCGGCCCAGATTCGCATACAGGATTGCCAGGTTGGACATGGACGACAGCGTGCTCGGGTGCTCCTCGCCCAGCATGCGCTTCTGGATCTCCAGCGTTTCGAGAGAGAGCGGCTCGGCCTCGGCGTACCGGCCCTGGCTCCTGTACAGGGTCGCCAGGTTGGACATGGACGCCAGCGTGTCCGGATGCTCGGTGCCCAGCACGCGTTTGCGGATCTCCAGCGTCTCGACAAGCAGCGGCTCGGCCTCGGCGTACCGGCCATGGTTCCAATACATGTTCGCCAGGCCGTTCATGGACCCCAGCGTGCTCGGGTGCCCCTCGCCCAGCACGCGTTTGCGGATCTCCAGCGTCTCGACGTAGAGCGGCGCGGCCTCGGCGTACCGCGCCTGTTTGTCGTACACGATCGCCAGGCCGTTCATGCAATTCAGCGTGTCCGGGTGTTCCTTGCCCAGCACGCGTCGCATGATCTCCAGCGTCTCGAGGTACAGCGGCTCGGCCTCGGTGTACCGGGCATGGCTCACGTACAGGTTCGCCAGGTTGTTCATGGACCGCAGCGTGTCCGGGTGTTCCTCGCCCAGTACGCGCTTCCTGGTCTCCAGCGTCTCGAGGTACAGCGGCGCGGCCTCGGCGTACCGGCCCAGCTTCGCATACAGGCTCGCCAGGTTGTTCATGCACTTCAGCGTGTCCGGGTGCCCCCGGCCCAGCGCTCGAGTCCGGGTCTCGATGGCGACCGGAAGGTGTTCTTCCGCCTCCGCATAGAGCCCGAGCGAGTAGTAGACCTCGCCCACAACGTGATGAAGCTCCGCGGCGATCAGCTCGTCAGTGACCTCGCCCGTCTTGAGCCTCTGCGCCGCGTCGTCGAGAATGCCGAGCAGCAGCGTCTTGTCCGCCGTTTGCGCGACCGCGGGGTCCACGCTCTGGAGCATCTCGGTGATCAGCCGCTTGATCTCGGTCGCCCGGCCCAGTTCGCGCTCGGCGCGCTCGGTTTCTTCGACCGCCTTCTTCTCGTTGGCCTGCGCGTCGAGCCTGGCCTCGGTCTCCGCCGCCGCCGCGAGTGAGGCGTTGGTCGCTTCGGCGTCGGCGCGGTCCCGCTCGTTCAGCGCCCAGACCATGCCCGAGGTCGTGCCCGCGACGCCCAGCACCAGCGCCGCCGCGACCACGCCGCCGGCGATCACCTGAGCGCGGTTGCGCTTTATGAACTTGCGCAGCCGGTACGTCGTGCTTGGAGGCCCGGCCAGCACGGGCTCGTCGGAGAGGTGGCGGTTGATGTCCGCCGCGAGCCCGTTCGCCGTCTCGTAGCGACGTGTTCGGTCCTTCTCCAGGCACTTCATCACGATCCAGTCGAGATCGCCTCGCAAGAGCATCCCAAGCTTCGCCGTGTCAGCGACGTGACGCTGCTGGGCCGTGCGCGTGCCCGTCTCGCCAAGACTCGACAAACGTGTGCTCGGTTTGTGCGGTTCTTCCTCTCGAATAATGCGCATCATCTCGGCGAAGCCGGCCTGCATCAGCGATTCGCTCTCAAACGGCGTCGTGCCGGTCAGGAGCTCATACAGCAGCACGCCAAGGGAATAGACATCGCTTCGCGTGTCGATATCCAGTCCGGACATCTCGGCCTGTTCTGGGCTCATGTAGGCCGGGGTCCCGATCATCTGGTGGTGCTGGGTGTAGACCGTCTTGCTCGTGAGCTCGGCGTTGGTTGCCTTGGCGATGCCGAAGTCGATGACCTTGGGGACGGGCACGCCGTCATGGAGGGTGACGAGAACGTTGCTCGGCTTGATGTCTCTGTGGATGATCCCCTTCTGGTGCGCGTGCTGGATCGCGTGGCAGACACTGGTGAAAAGGTCCAGTCTCGCCTTGGTGTCCAGCTTCTCCTTGTCGCAGTAGTCCAGGATCGGCACACCCTTGACCAGCTCCATCACGAAGAACGGACGACCGGTCTCGGTGGAGCCCGCGTCGAGCACCTTGGCGATGTTGGGGTGGTCCATCATCGCCAGCGCCTGACGCTCTGCCTCGAACCGCGCGATCACCTGCTTGGTGTCCATCCCCAGCTTGATGATCTTCATCGCGACGCGTCGCTTGACCGGCTCGCGCTGCTCGGCGGCCCAGACCGATCCAAAGCCGCCCTCGCCGATCTGCTCGAGCAGCTTGTAGCGATCGATCGTCTGCCCGGCGTGCTCGATGTTGGACCCGCCGACGATGGTGGCGTCGATCCCGCCGCCCTCGACCATGAAGCTCCCCGCCTCGGCGTCGGCCGCGAGCAGGGCGTCGACCTTGGACCGCAGGGAAACGTCCTTGCCGCAAGCACCCTCAAGGTACGTCTGGCGCTCGCCCTCGGGCAGTTCGCGGGCTCGATGGAAGATCGATTCGGGTCTCGGATCCATGCAAATGCTCCTGGCGGCACGATCGCCGCCCCCCTCAATGCGACAGATCTTCCCAAATCCGATCAGGTCCTGCCAGATTCTCTCACACTTCACCCCGCATCTCGTCGAACAGCCAGGCCCTTGCGTAGGCCCAGTGACGCCCCGCGGTCGCGATCGAGATCCCCAGGACGCTCGCGGCCTGCTCCATCGTCAGACCGCCGAAGAATCGCAGTTCCACCAGTTGGGCCTTTTCCGGCTCCTCCTCGCGGAACGCCGTCAGCGCCCGATCGAGCTCGACCAACTCCGCGGGCACGTCCTCGAGCGAGAGATTGGCGAGATCCAGATCCAGTCGTCGCCACGATCCGCCGCGCTTGACCGCGTCCTTGGCTCGCGCCCGCTCGACCAAGATCCGTCGCATTGCCTCGGCGGCCGCCGCGAAGAAGTGCCCCTTGCCATCCCAGTTCGTGGTCGTGCCGTTGGGCCCGAGCAAACGGAGATAAGCCTCGTGGACGAGGGCCGTCGCCTGGATCGTCTGGCCGACGCGTTCCTGAGCCATCCGCTGCTCGGCGAGGGAGCGCAGCTCCTCATAGACCACCGGCAGCAGTCGCTCGGCAGCCCCGGCGTCGCCGCGATCGATCGCGCTCAGTATCTGGGTGACCGGGCCATCATGCATGCACGTGTCCCTAGGAGTGTCGAAGCCGCTCCAGCGTCGGATGGCGTTCGCTCTTCTTTTCGCGCAAGCGCTCGATCACCTTCTCCGGCACCATCGCCCGCAGCACGTCCAGATCTTCGCCCAACGCCGTCACCTGTTTGATCAGACTGCTGGAGACGTATGCCAAGCTCTGGCCGGCAACGACAAACGCGGTTTCCAGGTCCGCGACCTCGCGATTGGTCACCGCTTGCTGGATCTCGTATTGGAGGTCCGAGAGATTGCGGATGCCCCGGAGCAGCGCCGTGGCGCCGACCGAGCGGGCGAAGTCGACCGTCAGCCCCGAGAAGGTCTCGACTCGGACGCTCGCCTCATCGGGCTCCTTCTCCACGATCGAGCCGATCAACTCGCGGACCATCTCCTCGCGTTCGTGCGGGCTGAAGAGCTCATCCTTGCCTGGGTTCTGTCCCACGGCGACCACCAGCTCGTCGAAAAGCCGCCTGCCGCGCACGATCACGTCGACATGGCCGAACGTTATCGGATCGAATGAACCGGGAAAGACACCCACGTGCTTGCGAGCCATTGGCCAGTGTATCCCCGACAGTCGTTAGAGCCCCAACTCTGACGCCGTCGAAGGTCTACCCAGCTTGACAAGAACGCGCAGGAATTGCACCTTGGAGCAGTACTCGCGTCCTCGACTTCTCGGCATCCCCTGCGACAGACCCCTCGTCGGTAGCCTCATCGGCGAGGGGTCCTGTTTTTTCTCATGCCCCTTCTCAGGCGGCGCGATTCACACGCTCGGCGGCGCTGGAAAATCTACCGGAGTTGCATTCACGTGATTGAAGTAGTTCGTGAACGTCGCCAAGGCGTACACCGCGACGACTTCCGCAACGTGCCCGTCGTCAAACCCTGCGCTGCGGAACGTCGCGAGATCATCGTCGCCAACGAAGCCTCGCTTCTCGTGGAGCGAAGTGGCGAACTTGGCGATCGCGTCCAATCGGGGGTCGTCGTCCACTGCACCCCGCCGAGCGCCGACGGTCTGGGCCTCACTGAGTCCGGCACCCTTGCCAATCGCGGTGTGGGCAGCCTGGCAATAGTCACAGCCGTTGGCCTGACCGATCGCGAGCTGCACGACTTCCTGTTGGGCCGCGTTGAGCGACGCATTCTTGAGTGCGCCGGACATGCCGAGGTAGGCGTCGAGTACCGCCGAGGAGTTTGCCATCCCCTTGAAGATGTTGAGTTCCTTGCCCTTGAGCGGGCCCTCGAAGATCTCCTTGACCCTTCCCTCGGACTGCGCGGGATCGATCGTTTCCAGACGTGCCATGTCAAGCTCCTGATAAGAGTTGCGATTTTGCCGAAGAACAGGCCGGGGGCCCGGTGTATTCCTCTCTTCACCTGCGTCGGCAAGGTAGGCTATGTGCGCCGTGAAGGAACCACCGACATCGCCAAAGCGGAAAAAAGCGGGCCTGAACGCCCAATCAATCCGCATGGTCGCGTGGTCTGACACCCAGGGCGAGCCTCTCCCGCATCCGGCCAAGCTTGTCCGGATGGATACCCACGTGCACACCAACGCCTCCAGCGGCTCGGCCCTGGCGGCCCTGGGCTTGCTGGGCGTGCCCGAGTGTTACACCACGCCCGAAGAGGCGTACGACCAGGCTCAAGCTCGTGGAATGGATCTGGTGACCATGACCGACCACGACACGATCGATGGCGCGATGTCTCTGGTCGAGCGCGGCTTCCCCTCGCTCGTCGTGGGCGAGGAGGTCACCACCCACTTCCCCGAGGACCATTGCAAGATGCACGTGCTCGTTTGGGGCCTGAGCCCCGCG
>JAJDDL010000016.1 GCA_029260335.1 Phycisphaerales bacterium
GCAAATACTTCTTCACCGCGGCGTAGTTCTCGATGATCCCGTTGTGGACTATTGAAATCCCGGCACGGTCATCGCGGTGAGGGTGGGCGTTGGCCTCGGTGACCCCGCCGTGGGTCGCCCAACGAGTGTGGGCCAGGCCGATCGTGCCTTGAAGACTGCCGATCTGCTCGAGCTTTTCTTCGAGATTCGCGACGCGCCCGACGCTCCGGACGACCCGCAAGCCGGCGGGGTCCAGGATGGCGACACCCGCCGAGTCGTAGCCACGATACTCCAGGCGCTTCAGGCCTTCGAGCAAGATCGGTTGAGCCTGGCCAGCTCCGATATACGCGACGATTCCACACATACGCGGCTCCTCCTACCCAGTCATCGGCCCTTCGCCAGATCCGACCGAGCGAGATTCCTACGCCCGGGGGGTTGACACCGGTTCGGTCGTCTGTATTATGTAACCGAATGGTTACGGATATTGACACATCGGACTTTGGGCCCCAAAGCGGCAGGCCGAGGAGTGATCGGGCCGTCTTCGACGCCATCGCCGACCCGACCCGCCGGGCGATCCTCGACGGGCTCAGCGGCAGATCTCGCCCCGCAGGCGAGATCGCGGCCGACTTCGCGATATCCCGCCCGGCGGTCTCCAAGCACCTACGGGCTCTGGAAGGTGCCGGGCTGGTGCGGGTGACCAAGGAAGGACGGCGGCGGATGTATGAGATTGATGCCGAGCCGTTGCGCGAGGTGGATCGGTGGATGCAGAGATATCGGACCATGTGGGCCGCGAAGCTGGTGGCGATCAAGCAGCATGTGGAGTCGCGGGCCAGCTTGGCTAGCTCGACCAGTCCGGAAAGTTCGGCCGGTTCGAGCGGGGCGGCAGAGCAGGTTGGAGATGGTGGTACACCAACAGGAGCATCGTGATGAGCGCAGAGCAAATGGAAGGAACGACAGTGTTCGATTACACGTTCGCAATCAAGGGCACGCGGCTGCAGGTGTGGCAGGCGCTGACGAATAGCGAATCGCTTGCGACGTGGTTCGCTGAGCACGCCGAGGTGGAGCCTCGGGTTGGTGGGGCGTATCGGTTCTGGGGCAAGCACACGCCGAACTATGGCACGCCGGCGGAGACGAACCAGACGATCACGGCGTTGCAAGATCAAGAGCTACTTGAGTTCTCGTGGAAGTGGGGCGGTGCCCCGTCGCGATGCTCGATGCGATTGGAGGACGCCGAGGATGGCGCGTCGACGATCCGGATCAGGCATTCGTTTGATGGGCCGATCTCGACGTTTACCGAGGAGGTCTCGGTCTGGGTCGCTCGCGATTTCTGGCGCGTTGCGATGGCAAATCTCGAGCACTTCGTGCAGACCGGAACGCCGATCCTTCTCGTTGATCACTACGAGACAGGCCCGGCACGCGATGTCCGGGTCTCGATCGATATCGACGCCCCGGCGGCGGCCGTGTGGGAGTCGCTGACCGATCCCGAGCAGCTCCGTGTGTGGCTCAGCAAGGATCCGGACTTCCCGTGCGACCCGAGCGTGGACCTGCGCGTCGGCGGCAAGTACTCCTACGGCTGGAGCGCCCACGAAGAGTGCGGCTGCATCGGCCCCGGCGAGATCCTGGAACTCGAGCCCGGCAAGCGTCTTGTGCACACGTGGCATCACGAGGGCGACGACACCGACAGCACTGAATGGACGATCGAGGAACTCGCCCCCGATCGCTCGCGATTGACGGTGCGCCAGATCGGGACGTCCTCGCCGAGGGAGTTCAGCGGGTATTCCAACGGCTGGGCGACGTACCTGATGGGGATCAAGGCAAGCCACGAGAGTTGAGTCGGAGTCGAATCTGCGTTTGGCACAATGAAGCAACCGCCGGCTGCTACGCCGGCGGTTGTTTCGATGGGATTCAGTTCGAATGCTTTCGGTTCGAGCCCGGATCAGAGATCACTCAGGGCAGCTCGCTCACTCGGACCGCGATCACGATCGACTCGCCGGGCTCGAATCCACTGAGGACACTGACAACCGTGAGTTCGCCGAACTGGAGCTTCTGGCTCCCGGCGATGCTTCTTGAGCTGACGGTCGGCACCTGCAGGAGAAGCGAATCTCCGCCGAGGAGGTTGAGGTTGACATCGGCGACTGACACATCCGTGACGCTTCCACGGAGTGAGAGTTCGATGCCGCCGAGCGTCGAGCTGATCGAGACCTCGGCCTGTAGACCAGACAGGACCTGCTCGATTCCCGGCGCATACCCAACCGCTGAGTCGCTCACGACCGGTTGCAAGTCCGCGATGTAGTTGATGGTTGTGCTCGCATCAAACCCAACACTCGCTCCCTCGCGGATCGAGTGGCGGACGCGTGCGGCTGCGTCGCCGGTGAGTGTGAGGGAGCTGCCGATATTCGGAAGGTCCAAGCCGGTCATCCCGATCATGACGAGCTCGGTGTCGTAGCGGTTGTCGTGCAGCTCGCGCATGCCGTCGAGCACCTCATGGATCGCCTCGGCCTGCCCGGGCGTGGCACCGACGGCGTAGACGCCATCGGCCAGCGACGCGCACCCGGCGCCGACCATGGCGCAGAGCGAGTTCATTGTTCGATCAATCTGATCCCCGAAGATCTCCGCGAGATCTCGGGTGTCGAGAACCGTAACGGACAGGTCCTGGCCCGGCTGCGAGCCGGAGTCTTGCAAGAATGCGGGGGACAGAGCAGTCAGTGTGGCGGCGCAGTACGTTGCAAAGATCATCGGGGGCTCCTTTCGGAATTACGTTCGGGGTCGATAGCTGCGAACCCATGCGGTCAGCTCGGGCTGCAACTCCAGGTGATTCAACAGTGATTGGACCTTGGGGGCGAGATCGGGATTCTCCGCGAGCAGGCGGAGGCGTGTGAAGGTGGCCGGACGAAAGCGAGGATCCTCGACCCACGTCTCGCACGCCTCGAGTTGCTCGAGCGGGGTCATCGCGTCGAGCAGCGCCACCGCGCTGCGCTCCACACTCAACGCGAGCCCGATCGACTTGAGCGCACGCTGGCGGTCTTCCTTATCAGCGGTGCGGGCGACTTGCAACGCGGCTTCGGGATCGCCGCGGCTGAGCGCATCGAGCACGACCGTGTGCAGGTCATCGCGAACGATTGGGCGAATTGGCGTCTCGAAGATGCTCATGTCGGCGGTCGAGGTCAGGGTCACCAGGACTCGTGAACGCGTCGGCACCGGCTCGGGGTCGATATGGGCCATCGGCTCTGGTGAGCTCAGGCCTGGCTGAGGCGGGGTGGGCGAGAGCAGCAACACGACAGCCGCGGCGGCTCCCAGGATGCCGGTCCCCGCGATCGCGATCGGCAGCAAGGGGATCGGCGCACGCGCCTTGGTCTCAATGGGTCGAGTGAGAGCCTGGCGCACCAACGCGTCGACGCGGCGGATCTCTTCAAATCGAGCGAGCAACGTCGGATCTTCATCAAGCGACTTGGCGAGGCGGGCGGCCTCGACACCGCTGAGCTCGCCGTCGTGATACGCCTCGAGTTGCTCGTCGGTCCATCTCGGTTGCTCGGTCATGACTGTTCCCCCATGCGTTCGCGGACGCTCTTGCGGGCCAGGTGCAGGCTGGACCGCACCGCCTTTGGCTCCATCTCCAATGCGGCCGCGATTGCGCCCGCGTCGAGTTCCATGACCGTCCGGAGCACCAAGACCGCCCGCTGCACCGGAGGCAGCCCGGCCACGACGGATTCGACTCGGCTGAGTTGTTCGTCATGGTGATCGCGAGGCACGTTGGGCTGCGGCGACCACAGCCGAAGGAGCTTGCCTCGCCTCGCGTGCGAACGCTGGCGGTCGATCCAGAGCCGGCTGGCGGTCTGGAGCAGATATCCCTCGTGGTCGATCTTCTCGGGGGCCCGCTCGAGCACGCGTGCGATTGTTTCCTGGGCGAGGTCCTCAGCGTCGTGGCGGCTTCGGGTCAGCGCCAGGGTGTACCGGCGGAGCCAGGCCGCTCGCTCGGTCCAGTCGTGTGCGCCAGGGCCAAACGCTTCTCGCCCTTGCATTCGGATCTCCAGGCTGGCGGGCAGGGTGCTCACACAGGCAGGGATGCGCAGATCGGCTCAGCGCCAAGCCCTCGGATCGTCTTTACGAGAAAAATTGGGTGGGCGATCCGGCGTAATCGACAGCATGTCGCGCTTGCCCTGGCGCGTCTTTGCGCTACCCTCAGCCAGTTTGCGCCAAGTCCGGCGCACCTGGCGGGAGCGCGATGCCCAAGCGAGACGATCTGCGGACCATCCTCATCATCGGTTCCGGCCCCATCGTCATCGGCCAGGGTTGCGAGTTTGACTATTCGGGGGCCCAGGCCTGCAAGTCCCTCCGCGAGGAGGGCTACCGGGTCGTCCTGATCAACTCCAACCCCGCGACGATCATGACCGACCCGACGATGGCCGATCGCACCTACATCGAGCCCATCACCCCCGAGGCGGTCCGCAAGGTCATCGCCAAGGAGCAGGCGGGCGAGTATCCGATCAGCGCCGTACTCCCAACCCTCGGCGGGCAGACCGGGCTTAACGTCGCGTGTGCCCTCGCCGACGACGGCACCTTCGAGAAGTTCGGCGTCGAGATGATCGGCGCTCGAAGAGAAGTCATCCAGCGTGCCGAGGACCGCGACGCGTTCAGCGAGGTGTGTGCCGAGCTTGGCCTGCAGACTCCGGTGAGCAAGGCGGTCGAGACGCTCGCGGACGCCGAGGCGTTCTTGGAGAAGATCGGCACGCCCGCGATCATCCGCCCGGCGTTCACGCTCGGCGGCTGGGGCGGGGGCATCGCCTACAACGCCGAGGAGTTCCGTGAGCTCGTCGTGCGAGGCCTGACCGCGAGCATGATCCATCAGGTCCAGATCGACGCGTCCCTGCTCGGCTGGAAGGAATACGAGCTCGAAGTCGTCCGCGATAAGAACGACAACTGCATCATCGTTTGTGGTATTGAGAACTTCGATCCCATGGGCGTGCACACGGGCGATTCGATCACCGTCGCGCCCATCCTCACGCTGACCGACAAGGAATACCAGGTCCTGCGCGATGCATCGCTCGCCATCATGCGAGGCGTGGGGGTCGAGACCGGCGGCTCGATTGTCCAGTTCGCGGTGAACCCGAATCCCGAGGACGGAAAGTTCGAGTTCGTGGTTGTCGAGATGAACCCGCGCGTGAGCCGAAGCTCGGCGTTGGCGTCCAAGGCGACGGGGTTTCCGATCGCGAAGATCGCCGCCAAGCTAGCGGTTGGATACACGCTTGATGAGCTGCGCAACGACATCACCGGTTCGACCAGCGCTTGCTTTGAGCCAGCAATCGACTATGTCGTCACCAAGATCCCCCGTTGGACCTTCGAGAAGTTCCCCGAAGCCGACGAGACCTTAACCACGCAAATGAAATCCGTCGGCGAGACCATGGCCATCGGCCGAAGTTTCAAAGAGAGTTTTCAGAAGGCGATCCGCTCGCTCGATGTCAAGCGATTTGGCCTCGGCTTGGATCGCAACGACAAATGGCTCGCGGCGATGCGAGCCGTCGAGTCCGGCCAGCTTGTGCTCGACTTCGCGCCCGAATCGGGAATCCCCTCCGACCGGCTGGAAGCCGGTGCTACCGCGGGAGCTGCCAGCGATGCAACTGGTAGCACCGGCGTCCAGCCGGTCGCATCTGCCTCATCCTCCTCGTCACAGAACCCCGGGGTGGCGGGCGTCCCGCCCGCATCGGGCGCAGCCGACGCTGCCGAAATCTCTCCCACGGGCCTGCGCACAGCCGACGGCCAGCCGATCGAATGGCCCATCACCCCCGAGAAACTCATCCGCAAGCTCGCCGTCCCGAGCCAAGGCCGGGCCTACTACATCCGCTACGCGCTCAAAGAAGGCTGGAGCGTCGAACGCATCCACGAGCTCACCAGGATCGATCACTTCTTCCTCCGCGAGATCGAGCAGCTCGTCCGGTTCGAGGACGTCCTCTGTTCCTTCGCAAGCCTGGAGGATGTGCCAGCGGACGTGCTCTTCCAAGCCAAGCAACTCGGCTACAGCGATCCGCAACTGGCGAACTTGTACTTGCAAGAACTCACGACAGACTCGATTCTCAAAGTCCGCGAGCATCGCAAGGGCTTGGGCATCGAGCCTGTGTACAAGCTGGTGGATACCTGTGC
>JAJDDL010000151.1 GCA_029260335.1 Phycisphaerales bacterium
ACCAACTATCGTTGCCGTCAGACTCACGCGACCGCTCCTTCTCGCCCTGCTGCTAACCCAGCCGCCAGCCCAATCGCGTGCCGAGCAACCAACGCCGGGATATCCACACCCGTCGTGTCGACGCTGTTGCGAAACTCCATCGAGTGATTGATCTCGTTCACGAGCAGGCCCCGCTCAGGACACTCCAGCAGATCCACGGCACAGATATCCGCCCCGGTCACCGCCGCCGCTTGCTCACAGATCGCGGCGAGCTCAGGGGTCACATTCAAGCCCTCGGCGGATCCGCTGCGAGCCGTGTTGGTAATAAAATGATCGCTCGATCGCGTGATCGCCGCGATCGCCTTGCCGCCGACCATGAACACCCGCAGGTCACGCCCCGGCTTGTCGATGTGCTCTTGCACATACAAGATCTGCTGCTGTGCAGAACCCATGGTCAGCCGGTGCTCGATCAACGCCTCGGCCGCGTCCCGGTCATTCACCCGCGCCACAAGCCGACCCCAAGAACCAATCGTCGGCTTGAGCACCGCCGGGTATCCGAGTTCCTCGATCGCCTCCAGCGCCGCATCGGCCCCGACCGCGATCCGAGATCTCGGCGTCGGCACGCCCGCTCGCTCCAACTCCACGCTCGTGCGGAGCTTGTCGCCGCAGATCTCAATGGCGTCGGCTGGGTTCACGCACCGAACTCCAAGGCCTTCAAGCACCCGCAACACCGCAAGCGACCCACTCATCGAGAGCGATCGGTCGATCACCAGATCAAACTCGGCCCAGCGACCGATCGTCGCCGGGTCCATGACGAGCGAGCGGATATCGATCAACTCCAGGTCAATCGCCTCACCACCCTCGGCTTGAGCCAACAGCGCATCGTGGAGCATCCGCTCCTCAACCCGCACCCTCGAATGAAGCATCGCGATCCGCATTCACTCGCCCCAATCTTCTTCGACTTCCGGCGCCAGCTCGAGCGTCAGCGGATCGCGGCTCACGACCTCCAGCTCACACTGACAATCCCCGCACCGGGTGACTTCGCCCGCCAACGGCGGCCGCTCAAACCGCACCGCACCCTCACACTCGGGACAACTCGCTTCAATCGTCTGGGTCGCCATGATCAACTCCTTTTCTGGTGCCACTGACGGCTCGCCCGCCTGTGTTTCCTACTCGAACAAAGCCCAAAAACAACAAACCCCCGGTCGTTCATCCCGGGGGCTCCACAATCTGACTTGTCGTATCGCTTACGCCGCGAATCGACCCATGGCCAGAAGAGCACCCCAGACGCGTTTGGCGTCTTTCGCTTTCTGGCATTTCACGGTCTGATTCATCAAGGCGCTTTTCTCCGGCCCAACCCTACCCCCCTATCGGCCCAAGATCAACTCCGACTCAAGCAGACCCCCGAATCACCCGTTCAACCCCAGGTCTGGGCCCAATCTCCCAGGCGCTGAGCCAACTTCGCAAACGGGGATGAGCAAATAGGACTATCGACGGCCATCACGTACGCCACGATGTCCGCACCGCTGCAGATCCGGTCGATCGATCCGTCCCGAGCAGCGCAGCTCCAACGCAATCAGTCCAACGAGTCCAAGGACCCCATTGACCGCGTCGGACGCGAGCCGGACACGTTTGAGCGCACAACGACCGAAACGCACGCCGCCGTCGGCCCAGCGCCCGAGACCGATGCCCAGGGCAAGCCGCTGACCGACGACGAACAGCGTGAACTCAAGCAACTGCGCCAGCGCGACCAGGAAGTACGCACCCACGAACAAGCCCACGTCTCTGGCGCCGGCAGCCTCTCCCGCGGCGGACCCAACTACACCCTCAAGCTCGGCCCCGACGGCAAACGCTACGCCAGCGGCGGCCACGTCGACATCGACACAAGCGAAGGCCGCACCCCGCAAGAAACTATCCAGAAGTCCGCGCAGATCCGGCGTGCCGCGCTCGCGCCAGCGGATCCATCATCCAAGGACCGCCAGGTCGCGGCCAAAGCCGCACGCATGGAAGCCAAGGCGCGACAGGAACTCGCAGCCGAGAGCAACACAACCGACTCCGCTCACAAGCACGACGCCAGCATCGACACCTTCGCCTGATCCGAACCGAGGACGCTCCAAAGAAGGCCCTGCAAAAGAGGCCCCGGCGCAAGCCTGGGCTTGTTCGACGTCCCGCGCATCGGATGATTCAAAGTCCCCAAAAGCCCAGGCTCGCGCCAGGGCCTCATAACGGGGCGGTGGCATCCTGCCGCCGATCGCCGAAGGCGATACCGAACTCACCGACCCACGCCCTCCCGAACCCCCAACGGCTTCGCGCCAACCGACTCCTGCCACACTCGCAACAACTCATGCAATCGCATCACATCCCGTGGCCGCGTCGGCGCCAGATCCACCGACTCCCCCGGATCCACGTCCAAGTCATACAACTGCACATCCCCACTCTCCAGACTTTGAATCAGCTTCAGATTGTCCAAGCGAACCGCAGCCGAGGGAAACCCGCCCTGGTTGCCGTAGTGCGGATAGTGCCAGAACAACGGCCGCGACGTTACTTCCTCGCCCTCGAGCGCTGGCCGCAAGCTCACGCCATCAAGCTCAACCTCCGGCAACTCCAGCGCACAATAATCCAAAACCGTCGGCAGCAGATCAATCCCACACACCGGCGTCGCGTTCACGCCCGGCTCGATCTTCCCTCCCCACGCCACAATCAACGGCTCGCGAATCCCGCCTTCATAAATCCAACCCTTCCCACCTCGCAATGGCATGTTGCTCGTCGGACTGCCCTCGGACGTGCTCAACCCGCCGTTGTCACTGGTGAACACGATGATCGTGTCCTCGCCAAGACCAAGCTCCTCGATCGCATCAAGCACGACCCCAACCGCAAGGTCCATCGCCTCGACCATACCCGCGTAGACCGCGTGCTCCTGATTCAGCCGCACCCGGCGTTGGCCTTCTTGCCCCCACTGCGCACTCAAGCCCAACTCCGCACGCTTGTTCTGGTACTTCTCGCGCAGATCCCCGCGAGCCATCAACGGCGTATGCACCGAGTAAAAACTCAGATACGCAAGAAACGGCCGATCCTTGTTCGACTCAATGAACTCCGCGGTCTCTCTCGCTAACCGATCCGGCAGATGCTCTCCCTTGGGCCCATCTTCAAGTC
>JAJDDL010000152.1 GCA_029260335.1 Phycisphaerales bacterium
GTCCCAGTTGAACTCGGTCCTGCCGTCGGTGACAATCCCATCGCGCTTGCCCCCGGCGGGGGAGACGATGAACAAGAACCCGTTGCGGCGGTCGTTGAATGTGTCGAGCGTGATCGTGACGTGGTCGTCGTCATCAAGGTCAGCATCGCGACGGACCTGGCGTGCAATGAGCGAGCCGGGGTCAGCGAAGCATCGCACGCCGATATAGAGGTTGTCGGCGTCAAAGAGCAGGCGGATCTCGGTGCGCTCGGTCGGGTCGGCGCCCTCCACCGGATCGACCTGGGTGAACGCGTCGATGAGCGGGGCGTTGGCCCAGGCCGGGTCATCGAGCCTTCCGTCGATCGCGATCTCTTCGCCCTCAGCGAGGGCTGAGATGGGCGAGACGAGGCGATTGCCATTGGGCTGGCCGCGCGCGACAGGCCCGACCCACAATGTCGAGCACAACGCGATGATCCATAGCACCAGCGGCGGGCGAATCCCAGACCTCAAAACAGACCTCCTGGTCCCCTCCCCGGCCCCACCGATTTGGGGGCCGATGTTACGCAGCAGGCTCTGGATGATCGATCTCGGCGTTGCTCGCTCCTATAGATTGGGCCAGATCGCAGAAGCCCGAAACACTGAGGGGAAACCATGGGCCGCGGCTTCAAAACCGGAGACTATGGGCTGTCAAGGAGTTCTTCCATGCAAACGTTCCGTCTGCTCATTGCTTCAACCCTGTGTGCATCGGTGTTGGTGTCCTGTGCCGCGCATCACGAGACTTTCGTGCTGGCACAGCCCGAGGTGGAGATTGCCACCGGTTTCAACAACATCTCACACGGCGGCCGGATGTATTTCGCGGGCCAGCCCACGCCCGAGGGGCTCGCGCAGTTGAAAGAACGCGGCGTGGGGACTGTCATATCGATCCGCACGGCACAGGAACACGCCGAGCGGATCGAGTTCGACGAGAAGGCCGAGGTGGAGCGGCTCGGTATGCGATTTGTCATGCTGCCGATGACGCCTGCGTTGTTCACACCAGAGCTCGTGGATGATCTGGCACGAGAACTCGCAATGACCGATGGTGCCGTCCTGCTGCATTGTGGCTCGTCCAATCGCGTAGGATCACTCTGGGCCGCCTATCTCATCGAGCACGCGGGGTATGGACTCGAGGAGGCCATCGAGCACGGCAAGGGCGCGGGGATCAGCCGAGATTCGTCCGAGCAAGCCGTCCGTGACTACGTCGAGAAGTTCGACGACTAAGGGGAGCTCTGATGCACGCCGAGGATCGCAAAGTCATCGTGTCTCAATGGCGGGAGCTGCGCGATTACACGCGGGACATGGTCGAGCCACTGACCGACGAGCAGATGGTCGCCCAGCCCATCGCGGGCATCACGCTCAATCACCCGGCGTGGATTCTGAGCCATCTTTCGGCCTACGGGCCCATGCTCGCGGCGTTGCTGAAAGGAGAGCCCGCCGAGGATCCGATCAACAGCAAGTTCGGCATGGGCAGTGAGCCCTCGACGGATTCTGGCACGTACTTGCCGCGGCTGGAGCTTTTGAGTCTGTTTACAGGCTCTTACGACGACGCGGGTGAGGCGTTTCTGGCGGCGTCGGATGAGCTCTTGAATCGCCCTATCCCGTTCGAGCGATGGCGGGCGCGGTTTCCGACGCTGGGGTATCTCCCGACCCAGTTCTTTTTGAAGCACTCGGCGACGCATCTGGGTCAGCTCAGCGCCTGGCGACGGGCCATGGGAATGCCGCCGGTTTAGTCCGATACGTCCCACTCAACTGATCAACTAGCAGGACCGGCACTTCGGTCGCAAAATCCTCGTTCGGGCTATCTCCCTCATCAGTCGTTGGGCCGATGGCCTCGTTCTTGGCTCATGGCCTCGGGGGATTTGCTTATGCATACCGAAGTTATTTCGTGTGATCTAGAGCGGGGTTGGTCAGGTCCATTCCCGGACCTCGACGGCCCTTCCACGCAGGTAACGATCTTCGGCGGCAGTTGCTTCCTCGACGATCCCTCGCCGATCGATGAAATCCGGGCCGCGTATCCCAACGCACGGATCATCGGCTGCTCGACGGCCGGTGAGATCCTGCAAGATACCCTGCTCGACGATTCACTCACGGTTGCCATCTCCAGATTCGAGAGAACGCAGTTGCGATCATGCTGCGTGCCGGTCCCGAACGCGGAGCGGTCGTATCAAGCCGGTCGCGAGATCGCCAAGGAGCTTGCGGCGCCGGATCTTCGAGCGGTCTTTGTCCTCTCCGACGGCCTCAACGTGAACGGCACTACCTTGGTCAATGGCCTGAATGACGGGCTGGGCGACGAGGTCGTCGTCACGGGCGGGCTGGCCGGTGACGGCAGCCGCTTCGAACGCACCTGGATCACGTGCAACAAGCACATCACCAGCGGTGCCGCGACGGCCGTTGGATATTATGGCGATCACGTTCACGTCCGCCACGCATGCAAGGGCGGATGGGATCCATTCGGACCAGAACGCGTGGTAACGAAGTCCGAGGGCAACAAGCTCTTCGAACTCGATGGGCGCCCCGCACTCAGCCTCTACAAGGAGTACTTGGGTGAACTGGCTGCCGGTCTTCCGGCGACGGCGTTGCTCTTTCCCCTCGCCGTCATGCGTGCGGGGGAGGATCGGACGCTTGTGCGCACTATCCTCGCGGTCGACGAATCTGACAACTCCATGACGTTTGCGGGCGACATCCCCGAGAATGCGTCCGCGCAGTTGATGCGAGGCAACTTCGATCGCGTTGTTGAGGGCGCGGCCGGAGCGAGTGAACTCCTCAAAGGCCAAGGCGAGGTGCGTCCGGGTTCGATCTGCTTCGCGATCAGCTGTGTGGGCAGACGGCTCATGCTGAAGCACCGTGCCGAGGAAGAGCTCGAGGAGGTTCTCCGCCGCCTGCCCGAGGGGACATGCCAGACCGGCTTTTATTCCTATGGCGAACTCTCTCCGATCGTCGGCGCAAAGTGCGAGTTGCATAATCAAACGATGACCCTCACTCTCATCTCCGAGGACTGAATGCACCCACTGCTTGAGCGACAACTTAGGAAGCTGCAGCTGTCATCGGCGCAGACGCCCGATCCGGCGGCGTGGAAACAGCTGCTCAAGCTGATTGGGGAGGCCTATGAGGGTGCCGATCAGGATCGCTATGTCGTCGAGCGGGCGATGGCGGTGTCGTCTGCCGAGATGCGCCAGCTCATGGCTCAGCTCGAGGGTCGTAATGAAGAGCTGAAATGGGAGATCGACAAGCATGCCAAGACGGCCGCGATGCTCCGGTATTCAGCAACCCACGATGAACTGACAGGCCTTCCAAGCCGCATGGTGCTCCTGGAGCGATTGCACGGGTGTATCCAAAAACGAAAGAACTCCCAGGGTTACCACTTCGCCGTTCTCTTCGTCGACCTCGATGATTTTAAGCTCATCAACGACAGCCTCGGGCATGAGGCGGGCGATGAAGTGCTCATCGAGATCGGTCGCCGGCTTTGCGAGGCCTCTCGCGGCGTCGGTGAATGCGAGCCGCTCGTGGCGCGGATCGGCGGAGACGAGTTCGTTATCGTCTTGGATGACATCGAGTCCGAGTGTCAGGCGATCAAGGTCGCCGAACGAGTCTCGAACTCGCTGCGCGCGCCGTTCTCGCTCGTCAGACAAGAGCTCGTCGTCGGCGCAAGCTTGGGCATTTCCGTAGGCTCGCACGACTATTGCGAGGCGGGCACCATCCTTCGCGACGCCGACACCGCGATGTATCGCGCCAAGATGGCCGGCAAGGCACGTTACACGATATTCGACCGGCAGATGCACGCCGATGTCGTAGCTCGCCTGACGATCGAGCAAGAGCTTCGCGCGTCGATCGAGCGGGAGGACTTCCTGATACAGTACCAGCCGCTTGTCCGGCTGGCCGACGGCGGGATCATCGGCTTCGAGGCGCTCGTGCGTTGGAGTCACCCAACGCGTGGACTGCTCCAACCGAGTGAGTTCATCAGTGTCGCCGAGGAGACCGGCCTCATCGTGCCGCTTGGCGAGATGGTGACGCGTCGGGCCTTTCGAGACATGGCCCTGTGGCGTCGCCAAACCGGGGTCGACGCGACCGTCTCGATCAATGTCAGCCGAAGGCAACTCATGGCTGATCATTTCGAGCGTTTGTTCCTTCGCGCGGCTCTTGACGCTGGCGTCAGCCCATCGTGCGCCGTCATCGAGATCACCGAGACAACCGCGACCAACGAGCCCGAGCGGGCGTCGAGGGTGCTCGCCAACTTGCGTGCCCGAGGCGTGCGAATCCATATGGATGACTTTGGGACCGGGTACTCATCACTGAGCATGATTCACCAGATGCCGTTCGATGCCGTCAAGATCGACCGGTCATTCATTAGCCGCCTCGCCGGGCAACGCGAGCATACCGCGATCGTGATGGCGATCATCATGCTCGCGCACAACCTGGGGCTCAAGGTGATCGCCGAGGGGATCGAGACTCCCGAGCAACTCGCCTCGCTCCACGGATGTGAATGCGACTTTGGGCAGG
>JAJDDL010000153.1 GCA_029260335.1 Phycisphaerales bacterium
GTAGTCGTTGATGAGCACGCACAGGAGCTTGCGATCGTGCGGGATCACAGGCAGGCCCAGATGATCGGCGAATCGGAAGAACTCGTGGCGGGTTCGCTCGAGGATGCTCGATTTGTTGCGGGTCCAGGAGCTCTCACAATCGCTCAGGACGATGAAGTGGCGCGTTTCATACCGGCGGAACTGGTCGCCGAGCAAGCCAAGAGTCTCCGAGACGGCCTTCTCATCGATGCTCAGGCGAAAGCCGCGTGCAGAGTGCAGCTCACGCAGGCGTCTTGCCACGGTGTGGCGATTGGGTTCCACCAACCAGGCGCTGCGGAGGAAGCCGTCGGCTTCGACGAGCCGGCCCTCGCTCCAGGCTCTGAGCCCGAGTTCCATGGGCGAGTTGGTGGCCATGGTTTTCGCGGCGTCTGCGGCCTTGGGCCGTCCGGTAAAGACCGCTGCGGTCGTTGCTGCAACGGCCAATAAAATCCCTGCGCGCTTGAGCTGTGTGCGAAGTTCCATCTGCTGCCCTCCGCAGGACAGATCGGCTGCACAGTCCGGCAACTGGCTCAATCATGTGCTCCGGCTTGCCGATCAACTCAGTCTGGGGTGATCGTGCAAGCGAGGACAAGCAACGAGTCGCATTCTGGGACCGATCGCGGGCATGCGCGGCCGTCTGGAGAAGATGGGTTGGCTCGATTGCTGGCACCGCCGGCAAACGATTCCCACATTGAAAGTGGGCGAGCCTTTGGAGGTGTTCCATGAACGATCGGCATAAGTCCGCGGCACTTGTCATCTTGATCATGCTTGCCATTGTGTCGCTCTTCATCCCCGGCACAGTGGACCTGCATCCCATCCTCTTCAGCGCCCTCTTCTGGCTTGGCGCGATCGGGATGTTCACCTGGATGGCCTTTGACAAGAGGATCTGGCGTACCAAGTCCATGCTCAAGACTTGGGTGGACCGCCCAGACCTCTACGGCACATGGGGCGCAACGCTCCGCTCGAACTGGACCGACCCGACCACCGGCAAGACCCTGCAAGCCATCGAGGCCTACATGGTCATCAAGCAGACCTTTGGATCGATCCGGATGCGACTGCTCACGAGCGAGTCCTCGTCAGAAGTCCTCGGCGCGAGCGTGCTCTCGGCCGGCAATGGCAAGTACCGCATCGCCGCGATCTACCGGAGCAACACCAAGCAAGGTCGCGAGAGCGGGCACACGGGGATGATGGTCCTCGAGGTGCTCTCCAAGCGGCCTAAGAGGCTCAGCGGTCGCTACTCCACGGATCGTGGCACCGAGGGCGAGATCGAGATGCACGGTCGCTCGCGGACCTTGTTCCCCAACTTCCGTGAGGCTCGTGAGGCCTTCCTCAAGAGCAAGGCCAAGACCGAGGCGTTGGCGCCCAGCAAGAGCCTGGGTGCGGTGATTCCCGGCGAGCGTCAAGCCGCGTAGAAGCAGGGCGGCTCGACGGTGCTTAGCGAGTTGCGAACAGATCAAGGTACGCGAAGAAGTCGGCGGCGTCGATGGAGCCGTTCGAGGTAATATCCGCGTCATCTGCGCCCGCAGCGAAGTAGTCCAGATAGCCAAAGAAGTCCTCGGCGTCGACGTTTCCGCTGCTATCGATGTCGGCGGGGTGGAACGCGAGCATCCCTAGCACGCTTTGATAGTCATTCCCATCGATCAGATCCGATGCATCCACATCGGCGTAGATGTCGTAGTCGTTGTTCAACGGCGTGCGTCCCTGCAACGCGAGCACCAGCCACGCATCTTTGCGATCGATCACATGATCGTGATTGGAATCCGGCGGATCGGTCGGATCCGTCGCGATGACCTCGAATGTCGCGCGGATCTCGCTCCCAGCCGCGATCACGTCGGGCGCGTCCAGCCATTCGAACCAGACGTTGAGTGAGTCGTCGTTGGGATTCAGCGTCTGGGCGAGGAATCCCTGGATGCCGACGCGCTTGGCGGATCCCTCGAGTGAGAGAAGCCGGAGTTCGATGGTGGGGCTGCCGGGATTCCAAGTGCCAAGCGTGTCTTTGAATAGCACGACCGCGTCGCCCACGCCGAGCTCCGGCGGCTGGTTGAACAGGTGCCGAGGGCGATTGCCATCGTCGATGGCAACGGTCCATGGCACTCCCGCTCGCTCGATTGAGAGATACCGAGCGTCGTAGACCCCGAGCGTTGCGTCTGCAAGCATGCTGCTCAGCCAGCACAAGCGAAACGCGTCGAATCCCTCGCTCCCGTTCGCCAGATCCAGCGGCTGATCGGCGCGCCACTCGAAGTCGATCGTGAACCGAGTCTGCCCGATCTCCTGGTCACGCGAGCTGCGGGTCGAACTCACTGTGGCCTGGGCTCCATATCGCCCGCTGCCGCTGATCTGCAGCACGTCCGCGATGTGCTTGGCATCTGCTCGCTCCAACTCCGGCACGATGTCGATCGGTTGGCCCTGCACGCGATACCCCGGTTGGGAGACGATGGAAGTCCCGATCGAGCCGGTCGTGCCATCCTCCTGTTGGACGAGTGGGCGGACGTAGCCATTGGCGATGATGTCGGCGAGCGTGAGCGGAAAGCTGTTGGTGCCGGGCACTCGATCGAAGCACTCGACGATGTCGAAGAGCTGGACCCCATCGCCCACCCGCTGGCCGTCGTAGAACAGGGGGATGGACGGTTCCTGGACGCCCTGGTTCTGGATCGCCCAGAGGGCGTGCTCGCCGTCGTCGAAGAATCGGACGGCCTGGGCAAACACCGAACCGGCGGGTGCCCCGGCGAGAAAGGCGCCGCCGATCGCCGCATGGAAACTTCTCTCTCTCAGCGTCAGGGCCATCTGTGCACAATACCTCAACGAATCGGCGTCACAATGCCGAGTTGAGAAAGTGATGCGGATTGACAGCCAACGCAACTGGCTCTGGGCGACTGCCGCCATTCTCGGGCTCATGTTCCCCTTTTTCGCTTCTTGCGGCGTGGGCACCGTCACCGATCGGCCACCCCAGGCGACGCCACCGAGCCGCCATTTCGTGGGGCTCTGGATCACACGCTGGGACACCCGGGACGAGGCGGGCGTGGTGGAGGCGATCGCCAACGCGTCAGAGCTTGGCGTGACCGACGTCTTCTGGCAGGTTCGGGGCTCGGCCGACGCGTACTACGCCGGGGCTCGAGAGCCTTGGGGCGAGTGGCTGTTGGGTGAGGGCAGCCGGCGGATCCCGCAGTATGACCCGCTCGCCGTCGCGTTGCGCGAGGCCCACGCCCATGGCATGCGTCTGCACGCCTGGGTCAATGTCATGCCCTTGTGGCGTGGCAAAGAGTTGCCTCGTGACAACTCCCATGCTCTGCATACTCATCCCGACTGGCGGATGCGAAACGCACGCGGCACGCCCGAATCGCTCGGTGATGGCTACGTCATCGCCAACCCCGTGCTTGAAGATGTCCATGATCACGTCGTTGGTGTGTGCAAGGACATCGTCTCTCGCTATCGGGTGGATGGTCTGCACCTGGACTACATCCGCTTTGCGCCAGGGCTCAACGACACACCGATGGGCTTTCCGCTCGATGTCGCGACCATCTCACAGTTCGAGCGAACGGTGGGGCCGCAGGATTTGCAGACTCCCAGGGGTCAGAGCGCGTTCCGTGGCTGGATCCGCGATCGCATCACGACGCTTGTGCGCAGGATCGGTCGCGAAGCGAAGGCCGTCTCGCCCAGGATCGAGTATTCCGCGGCGGTGTGGCGTCATCCGGACATCGGGCGCGAGAGCTATCTGCAGGATGGCTCGCGATGGCTGAGCGAGGGCATCATCGATCGCGCGATTCCCATGATCTACACCGAGCTTGAATCGCAGGTCAGCCAGGACTGGGCGGCGTGGCGATCGGCAACCGGTACCCGACAGGGCCAGCTCACCGTCGGCCTGGGTGTCTACAAGCACCAGGCGGGTGAGACCGCTGAGCAGCTCGCGCTGACGACGGGCTCCAACGGCATATGCCTGTTCGGCTACTCGTCGCTCTACGAGAGCACCGATCCGTTCCAGGATCGATCGGCCGAGGCGAGCGAGCTCCGAGCCAGCCGTCGGGCTTCCTTGCAAGGTCTGATTTCTGGGCTCCGAACGCTCGCGAGTTACGGGACGGGGATCGACTCTCAAGATCCCTAGCTCGCGGAATTTCTCGTCGTTTTTTCGCGAAAACCCTATAACTCGCTCAGATTCGTGCCAATCGCACCGGCGTGTCTGCTATTGTCACGCCACACAGAACCAGGCCTCTTGGGGGCGGCCGCCGAGAAAGTTTTGAAGGAGACGACAGTTGGCTCGAAACAAGATTCAGGCATTCGCCCTATCCCTGCTCGCCATCGCAGGCTCAGCGTCCGCGGGCCTGGCCGCCCAACCCAAGGAACGCGAGATTGACATCAACGCCGAGTATGTTCCCGGCGAGCTCATCGTGCTTTTCGAGAGTGTGCCGATGCAGGCGGATCTCGGCGCGATCGGCGCACGAGTTCCTGGGGCGAGTTGGCGCGTGATTGCGCACGCTCCGCATCCGGTCGACGATCCCAACGGCATCCATCCGCTCGCGCGCGTCCGTGTGCTCGAGTTTCCGGTGGATGCGGACCTTGACGCGATCGACGCGATGCTCGACGCGACACCCGGCGTGCGCGAGGCGCATCCGAACTTCATCATGCAGATGGCGCTGGTGCCGAATGATCCGATGTACAACCAGCAGTACGGGCCTCAGATTTCCAACGCCGAACCCGGTTGGGACATCACCACGGGTGACGCCTCGGTCATCATCTGTGTTGCTGATACAGGCATCAACTTCGATCACGAGGACTTTCAGGCCGGCACGATCTGGACCAACCCCGGTGAGATCGCAGGCAACGGCATCGACGATGACAACAACGGTTTCATCGATGACGTGCACGGCTGGGACGGCATTCAGTTTGACAACGATCCGCGCGACGCCAACGGGCACGGCAGCCACGTCGCCGGCACCATCGGCGCAAGGCTCGACAATGGCATCGGTATCGCGGGCATGGCCAACGTCACTATCGTGCCGTTCCAGGTCTTCAACGCGGGCGGCGGCGGCACGTTTGAAGCCATCACCCAGGCAATCTACTACGCCACCGACAACGGCTTCCAAGCGCTGAACTATTCCGGCGGTGGTGGCGGCGGCAGCGTCCAGATTCTCGAGGACGCCGTCGCTTACGCTTGGGACAATGGCATGCTCGTGGTCGCGGCGGCGGGCAACGGCAACAACGGCCAGCCCTTTTGGCCCGCGTGGTACGACGGCTCGATCGCCGTTTCCGGCACCGACAGCAACGACAATCGTTACGGGTCCTCGAACTTCGGCGATCACATCGACGTCGCGGCTCCGGGTGTCGATGTCTTCAGTTGCTGGTGGAGCGGTCCCTCGTCCTACAACTCGATCACGGGCACAAGCATGTCCGCGCCGCACGTGACGGGGTTGGTCGGGCTCATGCTGAGCATGGATCCGACGCTTTCCAATCAAGACTTGCGTGACCTGCTCCGTGAGGGCGCAGACGATCTGGGCGATTCGGGCTTTGACATCTTTTTCGGCCATGGTCGCATCAACGTTGCAAACACGCTCCAGGCTCAACTCGATCGGACGCTCGTTGTCACGCTTCCAGATGGCATCCCTGAGCTTGTCGAGCCGGGCGTGGGCACATCGATCAACGTGCAGATCAGCGAGCACAATGGCAACACGGTCGAGCCTGGAAGCGAGCTGCTCCACTATCGCCCGCTCGGCGGCGATTGGATGACCACCACGATGACCCCGCTCGGCGGCGGGGCATATGAGGAGGTCGTGCCGGGGCTTGATTGCGGCGAGGATCCGGATCTGTACTTCAGTGCTGCAACCACCGGGGGCGACTCGGTCGTGC
>JAJDDL010000154.1 GCA_029260335.1 Phycisphaerales bacterium
CACAACGCCCTTGGGCGGCAATCCGTATGGCTGAGTCTCCGGTTGCCAAAGTGGGCGGCCGCGTGGGCAGGACGGACCATGATTATGGGATGTTGCCGGCGGGCCAAGATGAGCTTGCGAGCACATTTCGTGGCAAAACGAGCGATCCTGGGGGCCGAACCTGTTGGTTCGCCCCAGGCAGCCGGTTAGACTCCCGGGCACGGAGCCGGTTCACAGATCCGGCGATGTACCGGAGGGATAGATGAGACAAGCAATGGTTGTAGGTGCGCTGGCGGGTCTGGCTACCGCCGCCGCGGGCCAGCAGGTTTGGACGGGCTACGACTTCGAGTTTGAGAAGGTCGCGTTCAGCGATTGGACCCTGCCAGAGAACCAGGATCGGATCTCCGGCAACGTCTGGATCACTCGCCAGGACAACCAAGGCATCTTCAACATCTTCGCCGAGGATTCCTATCTGCAGAACATCAGCCCAAGCGGCACCGAGTGGGCCTACGGCAGGGCCGAGGACTGGCAATCCCTGAGCTTCGAGACATGGCAGGTGGCCGTCGGCGGCAACCCACCCTCGAGCGTCGGCGAAGAAATGACGCTGCACCTTGTCGAAGATGACATCTACCTCGATTTGATGTTCACGAGTTGGTCCAGCCGAAGCAGCGGCGGCGGATTCGCATGGCTCCGCGCAACGCCCGCCCCGGCCTCGGCGTTCGCGCTCATGCCTGTGTTCGCGATGGCTACCCGCCGCCGTCGGTGAACTCGCTGGCCAGAAGTCAGATGTCCTCGACGTAGCGAATCTCGCCCTCGAGCACACCCGCCCGCTCCCCGGCTTCTGCTGAGGCGGGATCGGTCACGAATGCCCTGGCCTTGTCCATGTCGTTGATCTTGAATAGAAAGTGCACCTCGCACGGATCATCGACTGAGCGCCGACGCTGCACTAGTTCCAGCCCTGTGTGGGAGTGAAGCGCGGCGGGTAACCTGACATCGAACTTGTGCTTTGGCCGAACCGCACATGCGAATACCCGACTCATTGCATGCGGGGTGCCGAGGGAGAATGAGTCGATGATGATCGTCGCAGCCATCGTGGTCGCAGATGCTGGGCTCTTGCTGGTGGGGATCTGCGCGATGGTGTTCGCGATGCCGCGGCGGGCCGAAGCGTTCCTGCGCGGCTTCGCGTCCTCGCTCAAGGCTCATGTGCTCGAGCAATCCGTGCGGCTGGTGGCGGGTGCCGGGCTCATCGTGTATAGCCCGGCGATGCGTTGGTCGATCGCGTTTGAGGTGTTCGGATGGACGCTGATTGCGACGTCGGTGATGCTCCTGGTGTTGCCTTGGCGTTGGCACCGCTGGTTCGCATCGTGGGCGATTCCGCTCGCGATCAGATACATGAAGATGTATGGCGTGCTGGCGGGAGTGTTGGGTGGGCTCATTCTTGCGGGGATGATGTGATCGCTGCACACGAGGTTGTCCGCCGGGCTTCCTCCCTTTGGCATTCGCCAGCGTCTTGCACCCTCCACAACCGTCAATCAGACCTGTTCAACGGAAGACGCGGACTACGCATCTCTGAAGCGCCAAAAAAACAGGCGGAGCCTGTGTGCCCCGCCCGGCGAGTTGTAGTTCTCAATATCGCGAAGACTCGATTCAGTGCTTCTTGTTGAGCTTCGACTCGTACTCCTCAAGACGAGTACGGAAGTCGGCCTTCGAGCGGCCCTCGGGAACCAGGTCCGTCGCCTTGCGCTGCGTCGCAACCGCCTTGGCGACGAAGCCGGACTCAAACTGCGCCTTGGCGAGCGAGTCGAGGATGTTGGGCTCCTTGTACTCAGTCAGCTCACACCCTCGGTCGGCAAAGGCCAGAGCGAGGAAAGTGTCACGCTTGGCGTCATCGATATCCGGTGACGTGAGAATCGTCCAACTGATGGTGTTAAGTGCCGAGGCATCGCCCCAGACCGCTGCGCGGTGCTTCTTGAGGAACGCGTAGGTGTTGGCGACATCGACCCCGGCTCGCAGGCCCATGCTGAAGCGCTGGGTAACGAGCCCCGCGGTGGGGCTCTTCTCGAGGCGTGCATCAATCAGCTTCAGCCCGGCCTTCATATCCCCACTGCCCATGGCCTTGCGGAGGGCCGCATCGAAACGGGTGTTGTCGATCGCCTCGGCCCGAGCGGTCTTGATGTCATGCGTGCCGTTCACGACCTTCTCAAGCGGAGCGTCCATCCTCATAGGGTGGCCGATCCACGCGATGTGCCCGGTGCGATCGACGATGAACGCGGCGGGGATGCCGTTGCGCCCCGCGGGCCGCATCCAAGCCTCTTCCATCTTGGTGCCTTCTTGCATGGCGACCGTGTAGTCCATGAGCTCGTTGCCGCGCGTTTCCATGAACGGCTCGACCTTGCTCAGGTCGCGTTCCCAGATATCCACGCCGATGACGGTGACGCCCTTGTCCTTGTATTTCCTTTGCAGTTCCGAAACATGCGGCATGCCTGCGATGCACGGGCCGCACCAGGTCGCCCAGAACTCGACGACGTACACCTTGCCCGTCTCAAAGTGGTGGACCGAGTCGCCCTTGAGCCACTTGGAGATGTACAACTCCGGGGCCTTGTCACCGATGAACAGGTCCGGGACCTTGAACTCATCCACGGCGGGCTGACTGGCTGGTTTATCCTGTGCGAGGGCCGGGGCCCCGAGGATGCCGAGGGTCAGGCCCAGGGCCAGTGTGCGCTTCAACATTTGTTTTCTCCCTGGAGTTGAGGCAGGACAATCTGGCGCGGGCACCCGCACCACGGCTTGCTCATAACTGTATGTACCTGCCACCCCAGAAGCGGTTTGTGTGCGGATTAGCCCACTTTGACATCGCAGGCGTCGATGTCCGTTACGCGGGCCTGGCGACGATCACGATTGCTTGCATCAGAGCTTCGATCGGACCGCTGCCGAAGGCTTGTGTGAGGGCGTGCTGGATGACCTCGACGCCGCCATCGGCTAGGCCCTTCTCGGTGGCCTCGGGGCCCACCGGCGAGCCGTTGGCAAGCGCGATCGCAACATCGCGTGCCGACGCGGCTCGGCAGGGCCGGGGCAACACAGACATCTGCACCTCGCCGAAGCCCGAAGATTGAAGCTGGTCCTTGATGAGCCGCAGATCGGTGTAGCCGAAGGGAATCTCAAGGAACGTCGGCGGGTCGTCGGGCAGCGCCGCGGCAAGCGCCCGATGGGCGACGTCCTTGAACGGGTTGTTCGCGAGCGAGTCCCAGATGTTGAACGCGAAGATGCCTTCGGGCTTGAGCACGCGGCGAGCTTCCTGGTAGCCCCGGCACACGTCGGGGAAGAACATGACGCCGAACTGGCAGGCCACGGCGTCGAACTGCGCGTCTGGGAATGGCAGATCGGTGGCGTCCGCAACTTGGAACTCGGCTTGGGCGGACCCGGAACGCGCGACCTCGAGCATGGGCTCATTGAGGTCGGTGGCGATGACCTGGTTGCCCGCGGCGAGCAGTTTCCGAGTGAGGACGCCCGTGCCGCAGGCGGTTTCGAGCACGCGTCCGGGCGGAACGCGCGAGGCAAGGTCATGCGCGTAATCCTCGAAGATCAGCGGAACGAGGTGGCGCTGGTAGTTTTCTGGGACGGAGCCGGAGAAGGTCTCGGTGGACATGGGGCTGGCCTCTGGTGCATGGAGTCAAATACAGAGGCGCATTCTTGGCTCGGTAGGTGCCGCGCATGCTGACTATTTTGAGCCGGTCGAGAAGTCCAGGAATCGATAGCCAGCTCGAATGAGGCATTCCCGTGCCTGAGCACGGTCTTTGACGAGCAAGTAGTCGGTATCAAAGGTCGAGACGGCAAAGACGCTGATGCCCGACTGAGCGAGTGCACCGGTGAGCGTCGCGAGCAGGCCGATAGTTTCAAAGGGAATCGTGCCGACGAC
>JAJDDL010000155.1 GCA_029260335.1 Phycisphaerales bacterium
GATCAGGCCGCCGCCAAGTTCTGGATCATGGGCACCCTGGCCAACGAAGCCGCCCACGTTTTCCAGGTGCCGATGCCCCTGGACACGGTGCCCAACGACCGCAAGCGATGCGACGCCGAACGCGACAGCGACTTCATGACCCTCAAGTTCCTCAACGGCGTTGTCGATCGCATGAGCAAGGACAATGGCGATCCGCACACAAGCCTTGCAGGCATCGAGGGTGAAGGCCCCGCCGGCAAGCTGCTGGCCGATTGCCTCCGCAAGATGGGTGTCGACAGCGAAGACGAGATCGCCGACACGCTCAAGAAACTGAAAGACCGACGCGACTTCTATCAGGATCGCAAGGAGAACCTCTTTGAGAACAGCATCGCCGCCAATCGCTCGTGGCGGCTGCTATACTACGGGCGCCAGTATCGCAGCCCGCGCAACCTGCGCACGAATCTTGATGATCTCTACACCGACCGCGAGATCGTCGTGACCTACGGCGGAAACTCACGCACCATCACCATCCCCGACGATGGCAAGATCCCGATCAGCGTGACCACGACCGTCGATAACCAAAGCCGCATCGTTCTCATCGTCGTCACGCTCAATCCGACGACCGGCGAGATGTGCATCCACACCTGGACCGATACCGATCGCGATGGCCTGCCGGGCGGGGCGCCCAACAGTACCACCATTCCCGCCCCGCCCAGCGGCCCGCGCGATGCACCGATGGCCCCGGGCGACATCGCCCACATCGAAGGCGTCGCCGAGGGTCTGGGCTTCGCAAACGGCTACATGCTCCACGACCGGCTCAACGGCGCTCTGACCGCCATCGAGACCGATGAGGACTGGATCCCCACCGGCAACGCGGTAGAGATGTTCCGCGATCCCGCGATCGCCGCGGTCGAGATCAACCCCGATGCCGGCAACTACTTCGAGGTCGAAACCGACCGCACGATGCAGAATGGCACGGTCGAAGTCGTCTTCGAATCCCTGCCCAACGCTGGCAGCACCGGCTCGTGCGAAGCCGCGGTCGGGATCTTCGATCCATTCGTGGGCAACGGACAAGTGTTCACTGGCTTCACAGCCGCCGAGGCGCTCGCGCCGTTCAACCCGCTCGGCATCAACCAGCTTCCCATGGAACCGACCCAACCCGTGTTCGCGTTCGGCAACCCGGGCGAGCAGATCTTCGTGGAATCCATGGGCTTGGGCTTCCCGCAGATGCTGTTCCAAGGCGTCGCCGGGCCAGAGGGTCAGTCCCCCGAAGGCCAGATGCTCTTCACCGGGTCGCGCTACGACCTCGTGCGTGTGGTCTCCGACCAGCGGGCCGAGCAGGTCGAGCACTTCTGGTCGCTCGTCGGGCTCGCTCAGGACGAGATCAATGTCGATCTCAACAACGACGGCGTCCCCGACGTGCTCGCCCTCACAGGCGATCCCTCACGCATGGTGACGTTCATGGCAGACCCGTTCGAGCCGCAAATCCGCCAACTCGGTTTCGAGTTTGTCGTCGAAGACTCCCATGCCTTCGCCTTCGGCCTGCCCGAAGACCAGCCGGGCGTGGTCACCCTTGAGACGCTCGATACCTCCACGGAGTTGACGGTCTTCAGCCAGGACTTCTTCCCGATGCTCTTCCAGACGCTCATCGATCTCGACGGCGACGGCCAAGCCGATGACGCACTCGTGGTTCTTCGCGACCCATTCAGCCAGGAGTTCCAGGCACTCACGTTTGTCGACGCGAACACCGACCGCGCGGTCATGACCGCCGTGCACGACCTGCCGGGACTCGAGCCCTTGGGCGTCGAGTACGCCGATCTGGATAACGATGGCGATCTCGACGCGATCATCCTCGGCACGGATATCGATGAGTGCTTCGAGAATCTCGGCGACGGCACCATGCAGCCCGGCCCGTGCGACAACCAATGCCCGGCCGACCTGGACGGCGACGGCGATGCAGACGCCGACGACTTCTTCACCTACCTCGACCTGTTCGCCTCAGGCGACGCCATGGCCGATCTCGATGGCGATGACGACATCGATGCCGACGACTTCTTCGCCTACCTCGACCTGTTCGTTCAGGGCTGCTGAGCCACGAAGACGGATGAACCAGCACCCCATCACTCGCCGGTCGTCCCCAAACCCGGGGCGGCCGGCGCTTTCTTTGGGCGAGTTCCATGAAGTGACCAAATCTCGCCGTATTCCGCTATCCTCGGCACCATGAGCAACAACTCGCAACTCAAGGCCGCCTTCGCCACTCTGATTGTCGCAATCCACGCCCCCGCGTGGGCCCAGGACAACATCGGACACGAACGCCACAATCACCGCCACGGCGAGCCCCACGCGACCGAGGCCCCCACCCCCGCCCGATTCATCACCAATCGTGAGGGCGCCAAGCTCGATCTGCCCAACGAGGACGACGCGTTCTTCTTCGTGGTCTACGGCGATCGGACCGGGGGGCAAGCATCGGGCGTCTCGGTGCTCGCCGACGCCGTGCGCGACACCAACCTGCTCGAGCCCGACCTGGTCATGACAGTCGGCGATCTCATCCAGGGCTACAACCAGACGCCCGAGTGGATGCGCGACATGCGCGAGTTCAAGGGCATCATGAACCAACTCCTGTGCCCATGGTTCCCGGTCGCAGGCAATCACGACATCTATTGGCGCGGCCCCAACAAGCCCGAAGGAGAGCACGAATCATCCTACGAGATGCACTTCGGCCCGCTCTGGTACGCCTTCACCCACAAGAACTGCATGTTCATCGCGCTGTACTCCGACGAGGGCAACCCCAAAACAGGCGAGAAGGCGATCAACAAGCCCACAAGTCAGGTCATGTCCGATGAGCAGCTCAGTTGGCTCAAGGACACGCTCTCGCAGGGGCGCGATCTCGATCACGTTTTCGTCTTCGTGCACCATCCGCGCTGGCTCCGCGGCAACTACGGCAACGATTGGGACAAGGTGCATAAGGAACTCGTCGCCGCGGGCAATGTCAGCGCCGTCTTCGGCGGGCACATCCACCGCATGCGCTACGACCCTAAGGACGGCATCGAATACATCACCTTGGCAACCGTCGGCGGCGGCCAAAGCGAGATCGTCCCCGAAGCCGGCTGGGTGCATCATTTCAATGTCGTCACCGTGCGCAAGGAACAGGTCGCCCATGCTTCGATCCCGGTCGGTGAAGTCATGGATGTCCGTGAGGTCACAGGTGAGATGGCAGACCAAGCCGCCCGGCTGGCCCGCTCACGTCCTGCCTTCGGCGCACCCATCGAACTGGATCGCGAAGCAACCGGCTCGGGCTCGTTGGAAGCCAATATCACCAACCCCACAAGCCCGCCGATCGAAGTCCCGGCCATGGTCGATTCGACGGACGCTCGAT
>JAJDDL010000156.1 GCA_029260335.1 Phycisphaerales bacterium
CGGTGAGGTGGCCTCGGCGGGTGAAGACCTTGGCGCCGATGACGATGCCGTTGACGCCGCTGGGCACCTCGAGCGAATCGTTCTTGACGTCCTCGCCAGCGCGACCGAAGATCGCGTGCAGGAGTTTCTCTTCGGGGGTCAGCTCGGTCTTGGACTTGGGGCTGACCTTGCCCACGAGGATGTCGCCCGGGCCGACGCGTGCGCCGACTCGGATAACCCCGTCCTCGTTGAGGTTGCGGAGCATCTTCTCGGAGACGTTGGGGATGTCTCGGGTGAACTCTTCGCGGCCGAGCTTGGTCTCGCGGACCTCGACGTCGAAGCTGTCGATGTGGATGCTCGTGAACGTGTCGTCCTTGACCAACTTCTCGTTGATGACGATCGCGTCCTCGAAGTTGTACCCGTCGAAGGTGTTGAACGCGACGAGCACGTTCTTGCCCAGGGCCAGCTCGCCGTTCTGCGTGCTTGCGCCGTCGGCGATGATCTCGCCTGCCTCGACCTTCTGGTTCTTCTTGATGATCGGCTTCTGGTTCAAGCACGTCCGCTCGTTGAGCCCGACGAACTTGCGCATCACGTACTCATCGGCGTTATCGATAATGATCTTGTCGGCGTCGGCGTAGGTGATGGTGCCGGCCTTGCGTGCGCGGACGACCATGCCGCCGTTCATGCCGACGGGTTTTTCCATGCCCGTTGCGACACAGGGCGGATCGGTCTTGATCAGCGGCACGGCCTGGCGCTGCATGTTCGAGCCCATCAACGCGCGGTTGGCGTCGTCGTGCTCGAGGAACGGAATCAGTGCCGCCGACACGCCCACGATCTGTTTGGGCGAGATGTCGAGGTACTTCACCTGCTTGGAATCGACCTCGGCGAGCTCGCCGCTGACCCGGGCGAGGATCATCCCGTCCTTGAGCTTGCCCTTGGGATCGACCGCATCTGCCGGTGCGAGGATCGATTGCATTTCCTCGTCGGCACGAAGCTGGACGACCTCGCCTGTGGCCTGGCCGTCCTTCACGATCCGGTAGGGCGTGCGAAGGAAGCCGTACTCATCGACCGTGGAGAAGATGCCCAAACGACTGATCAGGCCGATGTTCGTGCCCTCGGGCGTCTCGATCGGGCAGATACGGCCGTAGTGACTGATGTGGACGTCGCGCACTTCGAAGCCCGCGCGTTTGCGATTCAGGCCGCCCGGGCCCAACGCGCTCAAGCATCGCTCATGGACGAGCGAGCTCAGGGGGTTGGTCTGGTCGACGACCTGGCTCAGCTCGCTTCGCCCGAAGAAGAAGTCGATCGCGCTGCTGATGCTCTTGGAGTTCACCAGATCGGCGATCTTGGTGATCTCGTCGGGCTCCTTGACGCTCATGCGCTCTTGGACTGTTCGGCGGAGCTTGAGGAAGCCTTTGCGAAGCTCCTCGACCGCGAGTTCATCCAGGGTGCGGAGGCGCCGGTTGCCGAGATGGTCGATGTCGTCCACGACGGCGATTGACTGGCCGGTCTCGGGATCGACGCGATTCGAACGCAGGTCGAGCAGGTAGCGGATGACCTGGAGGAAGTCGGTCGCGGTGATGAACATCAGGTCCGCGGGGGTGTCCAGGTGGAACTTGCGGTTGATACGGAAGCGGCCGACCCGGCCGAGCCGGTAGCGGTTGATGTCGTAGAACTTCTCGCGGAAAAGTTGCTCGGCTTTTTCCACCTGCGGCGGGTTGCCGGGGCGGAGCCTGGTGTACACCTTGAGCAGGGCTGCTTCGTAGTCCTGCTTCGCGACCGCGTTCTCGCCTTCTAGGAACTGGGCGAGGTTGTCGTCTGCGATCGTGTTGAGGATCAGGGTGTCCAGCGGGTTCTGGATGACCAGGACCTTCTTGAGGCTCGAGTTCAGGATTGCCTCGGCCGAGTCTCCGATTCGGCAGCCCACGTGGACCAGCTCTTCGCCGGTTTCGGTGTCGTAGATCGTGTCTGCGGCGTAGTGCTCGGGGGCGATGTCCTGGACCGGGACCTCGCTCACCTCGTAGAAGATGCGGAGGAGTTGGTCGGTCGTTGCCATCGGGGCGGCGTGCTGCATCGCCTCGGCGATCAGTTCCTTGGTCGGCTCACCCTCGGCCCCCTTATGGTGCTCGTGGATGTACCGGTCCTTCTCGCTCAGGTAGGCCAGGCATCGCAGGAAGGTCGTCGCGGCGAGCTTGGCGGATTGGTCAATCCGCATCGCCAGGGCGTCCTTCTTGGTTACCTCGAGCTCGATCCAACTGCCTCGCTCGGGGATGACGCGCGCTGAGTGCAACGGGCGGTCGCCCTCGCTTGAGATGATGTTGAAGTCAACGCCCGGCGAGCGGTGCAGCTGACTCACGATCACGCGCTCGGCGCCATTGACGATGAACTCGCCGCCGCCCATGAGGATGGGGAACTCGCCCAAGTAGACCTCTTCCTCGGGCAGGTCGGGATGGGTCTCCCGGCGGAGCCTGAAGGCGACACGGAACGGCCGGGCATACGTGAGCCGAAGCTCACGACACTCGTCGGGCGTGTACCGCGCGTCCTCGAGCTCATAGCCAAGGAACTCCAGCTGCATCTTCCCGTCGTAGCTCTCGATCGGGAAGATCTCGTGCATGAGCGCTTCCAGGCCTAGGACCCGGTCACGCTCCTTGCGCTTGTGATCAAGCTGGAGAAACCGCTCGTAAGCGGCCGATTGGACTTGCGTCAGGTCGGGGATCTCAACTGCATCCCCTCGCTTAGCAAAGCTGCGCACATTCCTCGTCGCCATCCGCTACCTCGCGATGATGGTGCAAATCCGGCGCAGGACGCTCACAGCGTCCCTGGCCATGGACTGATATCTGCTAATCAGAACGTCAACCCCGAGAGCACCCGCTTATATTCTCAGTGTGGAATCTGATCAGAGTAGCGCGCCAATTCTGGACTTTCTACTGGACACACCCTGATCTTTCGCCTAGGCCCCCACGAGCCTAAGCCAGACGAAATGGAGCACCCCTCTACATAGGGATGCTCCATGTTCATACAAAGTCCTAACAAGCTCTACTTGAGCTCGACCTCGGCGCCGATCTCTTCGAGCTTCTTCTTGAGCTCTTCGGCCTCTTCCTTGCCGAGGCCCTTCTTGATCGCGCTGGGCACGTTGTCGACCAGCTCCTTGGCCTCTTTCAGGCCCAGACCGGTGACCTCGCGAACGAGCTTGATGACCTTGATCTTCTCGCCCTGGGACTTGAGCATCACGTCGAACTCGGACTGCTCTTCTTCGGCCTCAGCGGCACCAGGAGCGGCGGCCATCATGACCCCACCACCAGCGGCGGCTTCGATGCCGTAGGTGTCCTTCATGTAGTCGCCCAGGTCGACCGCCTCTTTGAGGGTCAGGCCGGCGAGCTCGTCGCCCAGCTTGGTGATCTTCGCGTCAAAGGTCTTTGCTGCTTCGTCTGACATTTCACTTACCTCATCTTCCCGGCTTGTGCCGAATCGTCTCTCGCGAGAGGGGCCGGACCACTCCGGCTCTTTACCCCGTTTGCACGGGCCAGTCACGAGATGGACTGCAAATCTTCATGGGCCATCGGGGCCCCGAACTCAACCCGCTTTCTGAATCTCTTCGCCCTTCTCGAGCTTGTCCTCGATCGCCTTGATCAGGCCGGCGACCGACGAGCCCGGACCCTTGATCTGGCCCAAGAGCTTGCGGCCAGGCCCCAGGATAAGCGAGACATCCTCGGCGATTGCTTCGTCCCTGGTCGGGAACTTGCTCAGCCGAGAAACGCCGTCTTCGCCCTCGAAGAGCTCGCCGTCGAGGATCGCGCCCTTGAGTTCCAGATCCGGGAACTGCTTGAGCAACGCCACGATCTCCCTTGCGACCTCGACCACGCTCTCGGCCCCGTAGGCCAGGGTGCAAGCGCCGTTGAGGAGCGAGGTGAGATTTGCCAGATCGGAACCCTCAAAGGCCTGGCGAGCCAGGCGGTTGCGGATCACCGTCAGCTTGATCTCTTTCTTGGCGAGGTTCTGGCGGATCTCGTTGGTCGAGTTCGCCTCGATGCCGCGGAGGTTCACAACCACCGCGTCGCTGGTATCCTCGAAGCGACTTTTGTAATCGCCGAGGATCATTTCTTTGACTTGCTTGCTCATCGCAAGGCTCCTTCGCTAGCGCCTCTCGGCGATCCTCAGGCGACAACCGCCTCCGCACGTTTGATCTGCACGCCCGGCGTCATTGTGCCGCTGATCGCGATCTTCTTGATGTAATTGCCCTTGAGTCCCGACGGCTTGGCCTTCTCGATTGTCTCAATGAAGAAGTTGAGATTCTCAGACAGATCCGCGTCGGGGAAACTCATCTTGCCCACCACCGCGTGGACGTTGCCGCCCTTGTCCGTGCGATACTCGACCTTGCCCGCGGCGTATTCGGTCACCGCGCTCGCGACGTCCTTGGTCACGGTGCCGGCCTTGGGGCTCGGCATCAGGCCGCGGGGGCCGAGAGCCCGACCGAGCTTGGAGATCACACGCATCATGTCGGGGCTTGCGATGGCCACATCGAAGTCCATCCATCCCTTTTCGATCTTCTCGACCAGGTGTTGGCCGCCGGCTTCGATCGCGCCCGCTTCGGTGC
>JAJDDL010000157.1 GCA_029260335.1 Phycisphaerales bacterium
CTTGGAGTGCTCACGCTTGCGGTGATGCAACAACAGACAATCGCGCAGGTGCGCGCGGTGCGAATCCAGCCGATGACCGCAGCGCAGCCAGTTGCCGAGGCCGAGCCTGAGATCAGCGCCGAGGCATTGGCGATGATCAAGGCCGAGTACGACTCCCTGTCCGAGGAAGAACAGGCCCAGATGGTCGCCATGTACAAGGACATGGGTCTCGATCTGGTTGCGTTGTTTGCCCAGGGGAGTGCCGGTGAGGGCGCGATTCCAGGAGATCCCGTCGTAGCGCCGCCTGTGCTGTCCCTTGCCGACGCGATCCGGAAGCTCGATTTTTCAAGAACGCCAGAGAAGGTTCTGGACGCCAGAGCGCAACTGGGCCTTGCGGCGTCTCCCATGCCGCCGGCCGATGCACCGATCGAAGAACTCGCTGAGTGGTGCCATCGATCAGTTATGGCCGGTGAGTGGGGGCCGTTCGCCGAGTTTCTGCGCGAGCGTGCGGGCGAGCACGCCGAGGCGGTGTTTTCGCATATCTTGCAGTCGATCAATCGTCAGGATCCGTTACTGCTTCCAGAAGAGGTGTTAGCAATCTCCGAGGCGGCCACCGGGGAGTTGACCGATTGGCAGCTCGATATCTTCGCGCAGTTGCTCAAGCGAGCCGCAGCGAACTCGAGCACGGGCCCCTTGCTCGACCAGATCCGCACTGGCACGCGTTGGTTCGGCGCCGACGACGCCGGCAAGCGTCAAAGAACTGCGCGGTTCTTGTCCTTGGCGGGCTTGCCCGTGGAGGCATTCAACTATCTGCCGCCCCTGGAGCAGGCCAGGGCCGATCAGGACGCCCAGACCATTCTTGATCATGCACGCTACCGGAGCGCTCGAGCGGAGGCTCTCGGCGGGCGTCCCGAAGCCGAGGCGCACATGCGCCAGGCCTGGGATCTCTTCGGCGAGGTGGCCCTGCTCACAGAGTCGGATCTCGATATCCGACGAGAAGGGCTTCGCAACGCGATCGAAACGCTTCCGAATGTGCCGCCGCGACCGGCGACGGAGTGGCTCCAGACCGTCTTTGCAAACCCGTCGCTCGCGCCCGCGGCTCTCGAGGCTGTCGCGCTCAAGGCGATCTCACTTTCCAAGGCAAAGAACGCCCAGGTCGCGCGGGCCCGTGCGATCCTGACGATGCGCGAAGCGGTCGATACACTCCTGGCCAATCCCGAAGTCGATATCGAGCAGCTCCGCGTCCCGCTGCGAATGCTCACGCTCGCGCTCGTCACATCGAGCGAAGATGCGATCAAGAAGAACGCTTCCAATGTGGGTGTCGCGGCGGAAACAACGCTCCTGCTTCGCGCCCTGCCAAGCCAGGCATGGCGTGACGCGATCGAGCCGAGCCTCGCGGTCCGCTGCTATACCTCGTTCGTGGGGATTGCACTGAGTGCCGATGACGCCGACCTGGCGTTGGATTTGCTTGCCCAGGGGATAGACCGAGCCCCAGGCCAGGCCGTCGAGATGGCCGACGAGTTCCTCCGCGTCTGGATGTTACGACTCAATCCCCGGCCCGTGGTCAACAACAACCCATTCATCTACTTTGGCCGGTACAACCGGCAATCGGCGCCGCTGACCCGCGGCCGCCAGCGACGCAATCTCGATCGGCTCACCAGGCTGCTCGACCTGCTCGACGCCATCGAAGTCGATGGCCGTCGGATGGACCGGGTGGTGGATGCCTTCGGAATCTGCCACGGAAGGGCCGAGACATACAAGCGAGAGGCTATCGAAACTGTGCTTGGCCCGGTCGGCGAGCTTGCGCCTTCGGTCTCCTCGACCATGGCCGAGGCAATGCGCACCGGACTCAACGGCGACTGGCGCAGCCGCGAGGTGCAGCGCAACGAAGGCAGCCAACGCAACCAGACGGAGATCGACCTGCTCATTGAAGAGGGTTATGCGCTCGCGATCGAACTCATCGATTCGGCGATCCAGCTCGAGCCTGACTCTTGGGAACACGCGATGACCAAGGCCGCGCTGGCCTACGACCTGATGCAGTTCAGGGGCGAACGCGATCAGGACACCGGTTCTTACGCCAACGCCCGCGCCGAGCTCTTCGGGGCGTTCCGCGAGGCCGCCGGGCAATACCGGATCGCGATGTCAAAGGGCGAGGTGCGACCCGATGCAAGTGTGTACACGACGTGGTTCGCGATCTCGCTTGGCTCGAGTGACCTGCGAGGGTTGACCGCTGAGAACCTGCTCACCGAGGCTGCTGAGAACGAGGGGCAGCTTGAACTTATCCGTCAGGAACTGCTCGAGATGGAGCACGAAGCGTCGAGCCATCACATCGGAGAGTTTGCGCGACAGATCGTCGCGACTTTGCCGTCATTGACACCCGAGGTGAAACCAGGCGTCGTCCGCCGCGCGGTCGCGATTGTCGGCGACCACGCCGCCGCCGCCCCGCTCAGACGGACGCTCGATTTGTATGAAGATCTGCTGCGCGACGAGATCCAGCTTCGACTCAGCATCGACGGCAGCCAGCGAGTCGGCTCGCGGCCGTTCGGTGCCGTGCTGACCCTGCGCTACGCGGCGTCGATTGAGCGCGAGATCGGCGGTTTTCAGCGTTACCTCCAGAACAATGTGTGGTCCTATGTGGGGGCTCAGTATCAGAGCGTGAACTTTCGCGACAGACTGGAAAAGTCGATCCAACAAGAACTCGACGGCCAGATCGAACTCGTCGCGTTGGGATTCTTCGAACCCATGAACCCCCCGCAGCCGGTTCGCGATGAGGGCGATTCGGGTTGGGAAGAGAAGCCGGTCGCGTATCTGATTCTCCGCGCGACCGACGAGAGCGCAGACCACATTCCCTCGTTGCGGATGGACCTGGACTTCTCCGATGGGTCGGGCCCGGTCGTGCTCCCGGTGCAATCAAACACCGTGCTGATCGATGCGGTGGATTCCGGGAGCCTCGCCGCTCCTACCGCACGAGACCTCGAGGTGAATCAGACACTCGACATGCGCGAGCTCGAGAGAGGCGAGGGAGATCGACTGGTCTCTCTGGAAGTCACGGCCGTCGCCAGCGGTGTAGTGCCAGACTTGGAAGAACTGCTCGCGGGCCTGGACTCGGCGATCAAGGGTTATGAGATTGCAGAGGATGGAATTCAAGAGAGCGTGATCGAAGTGACTAGTGCATCCTCTTCGCGGTACGCGTCCCCCTTCGGGGCGGCCAACGGCGACGAAGAGACATACGTCCAACCGGACGAGGATGGCTTGTTCCGCTTGACCTCCACCCGCCGTTGGGTCGTCGAGTTTCGTCCAACTGGCGGGAGCGTGGGCGACGCGTTTGTGCTTCCCAAGCTCGCCGACGGCGTGCAGGGCACGCTGGAATCAAACCGATACGTCGATATGGATCTGGTGAGCGTTTCGGCGCTCTCCGCGCCTGTGCATCTCGGCGGGTTCCGCTGGTTGCCAACGGCGGTGATCGTCTTGCTCATCGCGGCCGCGGGTGTACTCGCGTACATCATGTTTGGCCGCCGCGGCGATGTGGCTGCCGGGGCGGGTGGAGCGGAGTTTCATATTCCCGACCACGTCACGCCATTGACCGCTGTGCTTTCGCTCCAGCGCATCGAGCGTGATCACGGCAGCCATCTCGCCCAAGACGATAGGTCTCGGCTGCTCTCTGACATCGCGGAGATGGAGCGCGCGTATTTCGCCGAGGATGGCTCGCCAGATTCCGGTGTGCGTGAGGTGCTCGAGCGTTGGATGAGCAAGTTCAAAGCAGCCAAGGGCACGTAGCGGAAGGCTCCGGGTGTCCGCCCGGGATGCAACTGTGCGGCTAGTTCCTGGAAGGAGCAATCCTCAGCTACACTTGGCAAGTGTGGAAAGTGGAGGAACACAGCCGGATGCCGAGCCCATTCGATGAGATGCGGACACGTGGAAGTGCCGTGAGTATGTTCCTCGCGAGCTTGGGCTTGGTCAGCTTTGCCGCGGCTCAGCCAGTTCTTCCCGCGGCACCCCAAGAGCCCCCGGCGGGCATGATCTGGGTACCGGCCGGTGAGTTCACCATGGGCTCAGACCGTCCCGAGGCTCGCCCCGATGAGCGTCCGGCACACCGCGTTCGCGTTGATGGTTTCTGGATCGATGCGACCGAGGTGACCAACAAGCAGTTTGCCGCGTTTGTAGAGGCGACCGGTTACGTCACGACCGCAGAACGCAAGCCGGATTGGGAAGAACTGAAAAAGCAGGTCCCCCCTGGCACGCCCAAGCCGCCGGACGAGGTATTGGTCGCGGGATCGCTTGTGTTCACGCCGCCGGCACGCGCGGTCGATCTACGCGATTTCTCTCAATGGTGGTCCTGGACGCCCGGCGCCGATTGGAGACATCCGCAAGGGCCGGAGAGTTCGATCGACGACATGGAGGACTACCCAGTTGTTCATGTGTCATGGGAGGACGCGAACGCGTACTGCCGTTGGGCGGGCAGGCGTCTGCCGAGCGAAGCCGAGTGGGAGCGGGCCGCGCGTCTTGGACATGATGCCGAGCAGTATGCGTGGGGAACAGAACTGACGCCCGGTGGCACACACATGGCCAACATCTGGCAAGGCGCGTTCCCGTATCGCAATACCCAAGAGGATGGCTACGTAGGTGCCGCGCCCGTTGGCTCCTTTCCGCCAAACGAGATTGGCCTGTATGACATGGCTGGCAATGTCTGGGAATGGACGTCCGATCGGTTCCGGACCGACACCTACGCCGAGCGGGCCAAACGAATCAAACCCGGCGGGTTTGCAGACAACCCCGCGGGGTCAGCCGAGACCGCCGATCCGCGCAATCCTTGGGCCGGGGATTCACGCGTGCAGCGCGGCGGTTCCTTCTTGTGTCACGCAAGCTATTGCGAGAGCTACCGGCCCAGCGCTCGCATGGCGACACCGCCGGACACTGGTTTGAGCCATCTCGGATTCCGGACGGTGCGGACACCGGAGATGGCGGCGCATGAAGATGCTCCGGATCAACCAACCGAGCAGGGGCGTTGATCAGTCCTCGAGTCTTTGCGAGATCTCGATCCGCACGCCCGGCCTGAGCTTGTCGCTCGGATGGAGAATGACAAGTTCATCCTCGACGAGGCTATCGACGATCTGCGTGAACCGACCGCCCCGTCGCCCGACCTGTATGTGCCGCAGCACCGCGCGCCCGTCTTCTATGAGATACACCGCTTGGCCATCGCCACTTCGAAACACAGCGCTCGTTGGAATCTGAAGCACATCCTCGGCTTCCCAGATCACGATGCGGGCCTCGACGTGGAACTGATCGCCCAGGGTGTCACGCTCGGCGGGCGGTGTGTCCAGGTCGGCGATGATATTCACGCGCTGCTCCTCGATGCCCAGCGCTGAGACCTTGGTGAACGCCGAGGGCTCGACCACTCGGACAGTTGCATCCAGGGGCGAGTGCCCACCCCAGTGATCGACGATGACACGGTCACCCGGATGGACTTTCACCGCGTCGACCGACAGCACATCGATGACCAGTTCCAGATCGCGAGGATCGCCTATCTCGAGCAGCGGCGTGCCGGGATCGATCACCGCCGAGCTCTCTTGGAGCACGCGAAGCACGGCGCCATCGATCGGCGATCGGAGCGACATGCCCTCGCGCTGCCCGTCGGGCTCGCCCCGGGCGTAGAGCAGGGCGCTGCGCGCCATCTCCAACTCATAGCGAGCGATCTCGACCGTGAACACCGCGCCGCGACGGGCCTGGGCGGCGGTTCGCTCGGCGGACTCTGCCGCATCCAACTCTTGCTGGGAAGACCCACCCTGCGCCCGCGCGCCGGCGATCCTGCCGAGTTCCTTTTCCGCAAGGTCATACGCCGCGCTCTCTCGACTGACACTCGCTTCGGCGCGACGTACCGCGGCTTCGCCCGCAAGCACCCGAGCCTCGGCCTCTGCGAGCGCGCGCGGATCGAGCAGTTCCGGGCTCGTCGGTTCCAGCACCGCAAGTGTTGTCTGATCCGCAAGCACCGGATCGCCCGGATCAAGCGTGATACGCCGGACCCGGCCGGTGAGAGGACTGGACACAACATACCGCTCGCGGATGCGTGTCTCGCCTTCCTCGTCGATCGATTGAATCAATCGGGCACTGATCACCCGCTGAGCCTCCACCGGAACAGGCGTGGGGCGGATGGCAAACGCGATCGCAACCACCAGCGCCGCGGTCACGACAAGAGCCAGTATCCAACGCGTGATCCTCTTCATGATGCTCCTACTCCCGCGATTTCAGGACCGAGATGAGATCCAGCTTATCGATCCGCGTTCGAACGATCAGGCCTGAAACCAGCGAAGCCCCGACCACGACGCTCGCGGCCAGGGCGAACGTGGATGGGTGAATAATGAACGGAATCCGGATCAGTTCCGCGTTGGTTGCCTGCGAGGTGAGCCAGGAAAGGAAGTAGCCAAGCACCAAGCCCACGGGGATCGCCAGGGCCGTGATCGTCGCGAGTTCACCGAGTTGGATGATCGCGACCTCGCGTCGCGTGAATCCGATGACGCGAAGAGTAGCCAGATCGCGGCTGCGTTCAGAGAGCGAGATGCGTGCGCTGTTGTAGACGACGCCGAACGCGATGATCACCGAGAAACCAACCATGAATGAACGCATGATCCCCAGATTCTTGGAGACTGTCTCACGGAAACTCTTGATGGTCGATGCCTTCACATTGACCCCCGCAACCTGCGGTGCTTCCCGAAGATCTTGATAGAGAGACTGGGAGTCCTGTGGATCGGTCGAGAGATAGACGCCTCCCACGGTGCCCTGCTCATGCATCAGGCGGTTCATCTCGTCGACATTCATGTACGCGGCAAGGCCCGAAAAATCATCGATAAGACCCGCGACCTCGGCGGTGAACTCGGGCCTTCGACCCTCTAAAGCCTCGACGGTGACGAGATCGCCCGGGCCGACCCCAAGCCACTGGCCGAGCGTCGTGGCTAGCAGGACGCCATGCTCCGGCAGCGCGTGGGGCGTGCCATTCATGTCCAACAACTTGTAGAGCCCATCACCTGAGGTCAGCCCCAGAATGCCCGTCCGGCGCTGCCAATGGTCCGATCGCAAGCGAACCGGCAGCGCCCGATATGGCTCGGCGTCGAGCACGCCCGGCAAGGCTCGGATCGAAGACAGCGCTCGGTCGTCGGTGGTGGCACCAAAGACCACCTCCACGTCGTACCGCTGCACCCGCTGAAACTGAAAGTCGAGCAGGTAATCGACCGAATCCTCGCTGTAGCCGCCGACGACAAGGATGGCACAGGCGAGCGCGATGCCAAGCACCGAGAGCGCGGTCTTGAGCGGGCGCCGTTCGATATGGCGGATGATCATGCGGGCGCTCAATGGCACGAAACGCTGCAGCCCCGCACGCTCGAGGACCGTCGGGCGGTAGTTCTGCGGTGCCTGCTGCTTCATCGCCTCGGCGGGGGGAAGCCGCATCGCCGCACGCAACGCGCTGGCGACCCCGATCATCGCGGCAACCGCGCTCACAACAAAGCCGAGCAGGAGGACGCGAGGGTGCAAGTCGTACTCGAACGAAGGAAAATCCATGAAATCGACGTAAATGCGCGTCAGCCCACGCCCCATCCACGCACCCCCCGCGGCTCCAACCACGCCCGAAACACAGGCAATGAGAAGGACGAACGAGAGGTAGTGGCGTCCGATCTCCCCACTGGAATAGCCCAATGCCTTGAGCGCCGCGATCTGCTCGCGCTGGGCGGAGATCATCCTGGAGAGCACGATGTTGAGCAGGAACGCCGCGACTCCCAGGAAGATCGCCGGAACTATGAGCGTCATCGCACGCAACTCTTCGAGCTCGTTGGCCACGAACTTATGCGAGATCTGATCCTCTCGCTCGTAGGCACCCAAGCCCCCGTACTGGGCCGTGAGTTCGTCCACGCGCTCGATGATCTCGGCTTCGTCCGCGCCGGGCATGACGCGGATCGCGAGGTCGTTGAACGCGCCCTTCATGTCGAAGGCCGCGTCCATCTCTTCTCGTCCCATCCAGAACACGCCATAGCGTTTGTTCTCGGGCAGAATCCCGCCCGGCGGAATGAGCCACACATACTCAGGGGAGAGCGCAACCCCGACGACCCGGAGTGTCTCGAGCCGGCCATTGAGCACCGCGTTCACGCCGTCGCCTGGGGCGAGGCCATGTGCCTCGGCAAAGCGTTGGCTCACGAGCACCTCAAGCGAGCCCCTCCCCTCGGGAAATCGGCCGCTGCGCACGTAGAGCCGGTTGATGCCCTCGCGCGAGTCCGAGGGTAGTGAGACAACCGAGCCGGACGCGGGCTCCTCCATCAGAGGCATATCTAGCGTGACCGCTTCGACCACACGCGACTCGACCTCCCCGACGCCGGGGATCTCCCGCACCCGCTCGGCAAGCGAGAGCGGCGCTCGCTTCATGGACGCGAACACGTTGGCGAACCGATGCTCCTCGTAGTAACGATCCATGGTCCCCTGGAGCGAATCGAGCATGCTCAAGGACATGACAAAGGTCGCAACGCCGCACGCCATGACCAGCGCGATCGCGGCGGTCTGGCTGCGCAGCTTGATAAGATCGCGAAACAGCTTGCGGTGAAGAGCCCTCACCAGCTGAGCTCCCGGGCGAGGACGCGTCGCTCGTTGATCCGCGTCCCGGCGATCGCCCCGCCGGAGAGCGAGACCACCCGGTGGGCCATCTGCGAGATCACGGCGTTGTGCGTGATCACCGCGGTGGTCGTGCCTAGTTCTGCGTTCACACGCTCGATCGCTTCGAGCACGACGACACCCGTCACGCCATCGAGGGCTCCGGTGGGCTCATCGCAGAGCAACACCTCGGGACGCTTTGCGATCGCCCGTGCGATCGCGACCCGTTGCTGTTCACCCCCGGACAGTTGCGCGGGGAAGTGATCCATCCGATCGCGCAGCTGCACGAGTTCCAGCGCATCGCGTGCATCCATCGGATCCGAAGCGATGTCGGTGACCAGTTCGATATTCTCACGAGCGGTCAGGCTTGGGATGAGATTATAGAACTGGAACACGAATCCCACATGCCGCCGTCGGAACATCGTCAGCTCGGCGTCGGAGTAGCTCGTCAGATCCTGATCGAGGTATCGCACATGGCCCGAGGTTGGCAGATCGAGCCCTCCAAGTACATTGAGGAGCGTTGATTTGCCACTTCCCGAAGGGCCGAGCAAGACCAGGAACTCGCCTGCGTATAGATCGAGATCCACGCCGCGTAGGGCGTGCACGTCGACTTCCCCCACGTGGTAGGTCTTGGTGATCGAGCGAGCGGCAAAGACCGGCTTGCCCGACTTATCCGGGTTGTTGGAGGCAGGTTGGGTCATCGCAGAGTCCACGACCTCGCATTGTTTGCATCCGGCTCTGAGGAATCCTGTCGGCCCGGCAAGCGGGTGGTTCAGAGATATGTGCGGTCTATTCCAAAATGCGGACCATTTCTCAATCGATTCAACCGTGTCGATTGACATCCCGCTGGTACACGTTCCAATCAAATGTCTCGATCAGCGCGTTGACGATGGAGTGTGAGGGCACTGGCACATCCCGGGCCTTGGCATGTGAGATAATCTGGCGGTTGAGCTGGCCGACCTCGGACTCTCTGCCCCGGCGGATGTCTTCGACCATGCTCGGCAGGTGCGAGCCGGCATGGCCGAGCAACTGGATTGCCCGTTCCTTGAAATCAGCCGCCAAGGCGAGCCCATCGGCCCGGGCCACTTCGATGCCCTCATCGAGCAACGATTCGACAAGCGCCCGTGCCGGCGACGCCATCACCTGCTCGACCGTGCAGTTGACCAAAGCCGCGACCGGATTCGCCGCAGCGTTCACGATCGCCTTATTCCATACCGCAAGCTCGATGTCGGGATCGTAACGCGTTTCAAGCCCGCCCTGGGTCAGCACCTCGCCCACCGTCTCACAAGCCGAGCGGTTGTTAGCTTCGGGACTCCCGATAGCATGCGGCGGCCTGTTGAGCGTGACATGGACGGACCGGCCCGTCTCATCCAATGTCGCGGCAAGGTGCAACACGATCCGCAGCACCCGGCTGTCGGCGAGCAACTCGATCAATCGCTGGGCGGGTGCGATGCCATTCTGGAAACTCACCACGTAGGGCCCGGCTCCTTCGCACGCGAGCTTGGGAAGGACCGGCACGATGTCGTTGGCTACGTCATCGATCGCCGTGGTCTTGGTGGCGACGAAGATCACGTCCGCGCCGCCCGCCGCGAGCACACCGGCCATGTCTGGCACAATCACCGGCCTGGCGCTGGCTTCGATTTCACCTTCCACGACCAGGCCATGGCGAAAGATCTGTGACGCGCGGTCTGGATTGCGACAGACGAGCACAACGGGAACCGATTTGGAAAGAACCGCCGCCAGTGCACAGCCCATCGCACCGGCACCAATGACCGCGGCCCGGCGCATCGACCAAGGCTGTTCCTGCACGCTCATGCGGGCATCCCGATGGCGCGCCAACCGATCAGGTCGATCTCAGGGCTTCGGTAGTCCTTGCGAACAGGCTCCTCCTGGCAGAGCGCCGTCGAAAGGTACTTCTTGTTGCTATCGGAGAATACCGTTACCACCGTAGCGTCCGCACCCATCTCGTCGATCAGTTTGTCGGCGCCGATGAAGTTCGCGCCCGAAGAGATCCCGACCGCAAGGCCCACCCGCGCGAGTTCCTGCGCCATGATGATCGCGTCGCCGTCCCAAGCGTCCACGATCGAATCGAGATCCTCCAGATGCACGATCGATGGCACGAACTCATCGGAGATGCCCTGGATGCGGTGTGCGCCAACCCGGCATCCCGTCGAAAGGGTGGGGGAGTTTGCGGGTTCCAGCGGGTGCA
>JAJDDL010000158.1 GCA_029260335.1 Phycisphaerales bacterium
CTTCGAGCTTGCTGCCCAGAATGCCCGGCATCACGACCACGGGGTTGCGATCATCGCCAATGTGCTGCGCGGCGTCGTTGTAGATCGCCGCAAGATCGGGCCCCTTGGGCGCAGATCCGCACCCGCCGAGCCAAGCCAACGAGACACCAACTCCTAACCAAAGAACGGTTCGCATAGATCCCCCATATTCTGCTTGTCTAATGTTTGTTGCTCTTTTGACGCTCAACCTTAGAGCGGTGTTACAAAGATATTGAAACTTCTCTACTCGCGGACAACCTTCAGATCGGCCGCCGCCCAGAGCTTGCTGTACTTCTCGCAGTGTACGAGCAGGGTGCGATACTTGCTGATGTCCGTGCCCTCGGGTAGCCGGACGGTCTGTGCGCCCTTGTTAGACCGAAGCGAGCCGAGCTTGATGCCGCCGCGAAGTGCGTTGCTCCCGCTCGCCTCGCGCGTCGAATGGGTGGAAAGGACCCATTTCAGATCCGGCCCGCTCTTGGTGCTGAACTTGTCGCTCACGCGCAGAGTCAGCCGTCCCTCGTGCTCGATGATCTCAAACGCCCCGGTGACCTTGTTGGCCTTTTTGCTCCACGCCGAGCCGTGGGCTGCCATGCGGCCTTGGGTCAGATCAACGCTGCCCCAGAGCTTGGTGTACTTCTCGCAATGGATGAGTAGCGAGCGGTATTTGCTGAGATCCATGCTCGTAGGGATCTCATATCGCTGACGGCCTCGCTCGGATTTCAGGAGCGATACGACATGGCCACCATCCAGCGCGGTCTTGTCTTTGACCCGACTCGCCGTTTGAGGCGAGAGCACGAGCTTCAGATCGGGCCCCTTCTTGGTCTTGAAGTCTGATCCCAGCTCCACGTATCGCTTGCCATCTTCATCAAAGATGCGATACGTGCCCACGATGTCATTCTTGGCCTTGTGCCAGAGCGAGCCGGCGAAGAGGTGGGGCGATGCCTTTTCCTGTTCGGGCTGCACCTCCGGCTGGGTTTGTGCTTCCTGCGCATACGGAGCCGCGATCGATGCGCTCAGAGCCGAGGTGCCGAGAAACGCGGCGCCGCACAGAGTTGACAGAATGACCGCCCGACGATTAGACATGCTCGCCTCCTACAAGAATTCAATGTGAAACCGCGTCCCCCATGAGCTAGTACTCACTTGGTTGATGAACCACTGCATTGGGCGATTCATTCCCGACCCGCTCACATTTGCCGGGGGCTCATCAGAAAGCTCTGAGAAAGCTAATCCATGTCCGCGTGAAGCTGGTACTGCTGGCATTGGCGGCACTGAAACATGTTGAAGAAGATGTCGCCCTTCGGCATAGCGCACGAGATGAGCTCATCAGTTGGCATGTCATAGGCCTTTGCGAGTCGCCGCAACTCACCGGCCAACGGCTCCTTTAGGCTTGTGAGCATCCTCGAATCTGCATCTCCAACAAAGACGCATGCCTCGCCGCAATGCGAGGGCCAAGTGAAGTCTTGAATCGATTCTACCGCCGGCGTGCGATGCCATACTTCATCAGCTCCGATCGAATCTTTGTGACAGATCGAGTAGAGCGTGTCGTACTTCTGATGCGCCGAACCGTCAGCGATGCACCAGGGGCACACGCAATCCTCGTCTTCGTCTGAGTACTGCGAGTCGCTGTAGATATACCCGCGCACTCGCCCACAACAATCGCATTCGAGATCCGACTCGATAAACTTCCGTTGTGTGTTCGCTCCGTAGGGGTCGGCAAAGTACTTGAAGGTTGGCAGCCTCTCAGATGAGTCCGGCATCGCTGATCACCTCAACCGTCGAAGGCCCGTCATACGCAAACGCCCGCTTGATCGCATCCTCAAGCTCAGACTTCTTGGTCACCCGGATGCCAAGCCCGCCGCACGAGTTGACATGGTCGGCGATGTTCGGGTTCGTCAGGCTCGTCTGCCAGACTTCCCACTCCCCGGCCCGCTGCTCCTTAGAGATCTTGCCCAACTCGTCGTTGCGGAGCAGGATGTGCGTGAGATTGATGCCGTACTTGACCGCGGTGTTGACCTCCCAGGGGTACTGGCCAAACCCGCCGTCGCCCGTGATGCACACCACCGGGCGATCCTTAAACTGCTGCCAGTGCGGATCGTCGTTGAACTTGTGGGCGCGCGTGGCGCACCACGCGCCGATCGCCGCGGGATAGCCAAAGCCGATCGAGCCCAGATACCCGCTCATGAGCACGGCTTGGTCGCCCGAGGACTCGAAATACCGCCCAAAGCTGTAGGTGTTGTTGCCGACGTCGCACGCGATGATCGCGTTCTTGGGACACAGCCGCGTGAGCACATCGAGAATCGCAACCGAGCTCACGGCACTCTCGCCGGTCTCGCTGTGATCTTCCAAGAGCCGCTTGGCCTTCTCGGCACGCCAGATCTGCCAACGTTCTGCGATCTCCGGCCGCTGATTGGTCGTGCCCGGGTGCGAACCCATCCGCTCTTGGAGCAAGCCGCACGTGACCTCGATCTCGCCCCACACCGGCACATCGATCCCGTGGAAGCGACCAATCTGCGCCTGATCAAAATCCACCTGAATCGTGGGCTTCTTGGGCGTGATCCCCGTGTGATTGCTAAAGCTCGCGCCAAACACGAGCAGACAATCGCTCTCGTTCATGAACCACGAGGCCACGGGCGTGCCGCTCCGACCGAGCACGCCGCCCGCACACGGATGGTCATCGCCGATCAGCCCCTTGCCCTTGAACGTCGTCAGGATCGGGCATCCCAAACGCTCTGCGAGCGCGATGATCCCCTTCATGCAGAATCGCGCCCCGTGGCCGACGATGATCACCGGCCGCTTGGAGTTCTTCAAGAGTTCCGTCGCCGCGTCCAACGACTCGCTCGGCGGCTGGATCGCAGACGGCGCAATCCGATCCTCTCCAGTACCGACGTGGGCACCCTCAGCCGCCGGCTGGGTCTGCACGTCATCGGGGAAGATGATGTGCGAAACATCGCGATGCAGGATCGAAGAGCGAATCGCCATGCTCATCAACTCGCCATGATTCGAGCCCGGTAGCGCCAGATGGCTGAACGTCGCCACCGCGCTGAACGCTTCTTTCAGGGGCAGCTCTTGGAACGCACCGGGGCCGAACACCTGTTGATTCACTTGGCCGGTTAAGGCGAGAATCGGTGCCCGGTCCACCTTCGCGTCCCACAGTCCGGTCATGAGATTCGTCGCACCTGGCCCTGCGATCGCCAGACACGCCGCCGGCCGCCCGGTCAGCTTGCCGAACGCGCTGGCCGCGAACGACGCGGCACCCTCGTGGCGAATCCCGATGAACTCCAGATTCCCGGCTTGCTCCTCGAGCCGCACCGCGTCCGAGAGCCCCAGGTTCGAGTGTCCGACCATGCCCAAGACGTGCGTCACGCCCCAGTTGGTCATGGTCTTGGCCATGACGTCGGTGACGGTCGTCTGGTGCGCCGGCTCGCCCTCAAGCTCGATGTACACGCCGTCGTCGCGGATCTGAATCGGGAACGTCTCGATCCCGTCGTCATACCCGCCCGGCGGCTTGCCAGTGGTGGGGTGGTAGTCCCAGCCATGCCACGGACAGCGCAGATAGCACTCGCCGTCGTCGGCACACTCAATCGAGCCCTCGCCGAGCGGCCCGCCCTGGTGCGGACAGCGGTTATCCAATGCGGCGTACTCGCCCTTGTAGTGCGTCAGCGCAAAGCTGCGCGAGTTGCCGTCGGTCTCGACGACCACCGTCTTGACCCGACCCTCGGGCAGCTCGTCGTTCTCGGCAACCTTGTGCCACTGCTTGGCGTTAGCCATTCTGTGCTCCGTTCTCAGTTGCAGAGCCGCTCTTCACTTCGCTCTCTGCATCGTTCTTGTGATTAGCTATCTGATGGGCCCGCTCGTGCTCGAGCTCTTTGGCGAGCGAGTAGCTCGTGACGATTCGGATGGCGCTGATGCCCGCGAGGATGCCGAGTTGTTGGAGTGTGGGCCTGATCATGGTCTCGATGATGTCGGCCGCGATCAGGAGTTCCAGCCCGAGCAGCAAGTAGAACCCGATTCGTTGGCGCAGATCGCTCTGGGTCTGGCGAAGGTCTGTGAGCTTGCGCGATCCGAACTCAAAGCGAAGTAAGCTGATCCCGCCGCGAGTTACGCCCCAGACCAGCACCGCCACGCCGATCAGGCTAATCCCCGCGACGATCCACTCAAGGATCGGCTCGAAGTGATCCAG
>JAJDDL010000159.1 GCA_029260335.1 Phycisphaerales bacterium
CCAGCCGCGCGACACAAGCCCTCGCATCGCTGTGCCGGTGTCGGGGACCCACTGCAGGACACCCTCGGCGTTGCGGATGTACTCGCCTTCATCGTCCTTGGCGAGGATCTCATCGGGGTGCTCAAAGTGAAGCATGAAGTGCATGCCGACCTCTGGGTAAAGCTCGTGGAAGCGATCGAGCATGGTCAGAAAGGCGTCGTCGAAGCGGTTGGGATAGAACGCCATCTCCTTCGTGCCGACACGGATCGACTCGACGCCAGCCTCTGCGAGCGCCGCGAACCAGCCAGCGAGCTTGACGTTGCTCAGCACCATCGGATCACCACCCGAGAGCAGGATCTCGCGGAGCTTCTGGCGTCCGGTCTCGGGATGCACCCCACCATTGGCAGCGACGGCCTCATTGTGCGACTTGATATAGGCGACGATCTCGGGGATCTTGGCCAGTCCCTTCTTCGCGACCGTGCCGTCTTGGCGCTTGATCTCCTTACGGGCGATCAACTCCTCGCGATAGCAGAATCGGCAGTGGGCCGAGCAAGTCGAGACCACGTACATCAGGCCCATCTCGTACTTGTGGAGCAAGCCCTCGACGGGCGAGTAGTCCATCTGGTTGCCGGGGTCTTCGGAGCCTTCGAGGTTCGTGGTCTCATCTGGGCTGGCCTTGACGAGCCGCTGGATCGCGGGGCTCTTACGAGCCAACTCGAGAAAGTGGCGCGTGATCTTGACAGGCATGCGCTGCTCAACGTCGCGATCGGTGTCCTTAAGGACGCGTAGCGCGACGATTTCGTCCGAGCCGTAGAAGTTCATCATGTCTTCGGGTGCCTTCTCGTTGAAGAAGGGTCCAAGCCCGTTGATGATCTCCCGCTCGTAGCGTGAGTTGTCCACGCTATCGACGAAGGCCTTCTCTTTGTCTGTCGGGGTATGGCCGTTGGGCATGGGAGCCCTCCAAAAAGTCACGGGATTCGCGAAGGCTCTGTAACAAAACGCACATCGAGCCGGCAATAGTGTAACATCTTGTACATCGGAGTGCCAGCATTGTCTATCCAGGATTTGATCGCCTCGGTGAGTGAGCGGCTGACCCCAACGGAGCGTCGCCTCGCCCGATTGGTACTGGAAGATCCGACCCTGCTGGCATTCGGGACGGTGTCGGACCTGGCGGCCCGGGCCGAGACCAGCCGCCCGTCGGTCGTCCGCTTCGCAGCCAAGCTCGGCTTCGAGGGATTTTCGGACCTGCAGGGGTGGAGTCAGGCCGAGCTGTCTCGGCGGGTCGCAAGTCCGAGCCAGCGCATCCGACGCGAGCCGGGCTCGGTGGAGCCGGTTCGTCGAGCGGTGGAGGACGCCGTGCAGCACGTGTGCGAGGCGCTGAATGGCGAGCGTGTACGAGCGTTGGCGGCCCCGATTGTGCGGGCGGTGCATGTGTGGATCCTCTCGGGCGAAACGTCGATGGCGGGCGCGCACGTTCTGCATTCGGGGCTTTCGATGGCGAGGTCGGGCGTGCACCTCGTAACCGAGCACGACACCGGGCGGGACTTGAGCGGGGCCGCTGCGGGCGACGTGGCGGTGGTGATCGATTTCGCGCGTTACCGCATGAACTCCATCACCGCGGCCCAGACGCTGGCCGAGCTCGGCGTTGAGATCGTCGCGATCACCGATGGTCCGCTGTCGCCTTTGGCATCGCTGACCCAGACGCGGTGTGAGTTGCGCGTGCCGGCGGCGGGCCCGTTTGACAGTTCCGTGCCGGCGGTGACCGCCGCGGAGTTGATTGTGGCCGAGGTCGTCAGCCAGCTGGGGGACGCGGCCCGGGAACGACTCGATCGGCTCGAGACACTGTGGCAATCGACGGGAACCTTCCTGCACTACAGCCCACGCGGCGAGCGCTGACCGATGATGGGCGGTTTCAGCCGAGCCTGGCGTGAGCAATCCCTCAGAGCAGGAGCAAGCGGCTGGGCGTGAACTGTGCCCTCTCGACTCGATCCGGCGTTGGAACACGTTTCTACTCGCGAATCACAATCCCGCTTTGCCGCCGCTTTGGTACCATCAAACACCACCGGTGTGGATTGGTGCCATTCAGAGTGTCAGACGGCAGCGTCTGGAATGATCGAGTCGCGGACGCGATCGATGGAATGCCTCCACTCCAGAAAGAGAGGGGCGATGATGAAGACTCAAATACGCAATATCGTGCTGCTGATTACCGCTGCCGTGATTTCACTGCTGGCGAATCCTGTGATCGCGGCGAAGATATCCGATCAACCCCGCGATCCACGTGGCCGTCTGCAAAACGACACGAAGCCGCTCAAAGTCTTTGTTCTTGCCGGGCAATCCAACATGCAGGGCCATGCGCACATTCGCACGTTCGACGCAATGAGCTTGGACCCAAAGACGGCTCCCATTCTCAGGCAGATGACTGACGCCCAAGGCAAGCCTCAGGTTTGCGAGAATGTCTGGATCTCATCGATTGGCTCTGCCGACCAAGAGCGGATCGGCAAACTGACCGCCGGCTTTGGCGCAGAGGCTCGCGGCCCCAAGATCGGACCGGAGTTCACCTTCGGCATCTCGATGCAGCAACTGCTCGATGAGCCGATCCTGATCATCAAGACCGCCTGGGGCGGAAAAAGCCTGCACACCGACTTTCGACCGCCGAGCGCCGGATCGTACGAGTTCAACGCTGAGCAGTTGAAGAACTTTGAGAGCCAGGGCAAGGATGTAGCAGCGCTCAAGGCCGACGTGGAGAACGCTTCGGGCCACTACTACCGACTGATGACCGATCACGTGCGAGAGGTCTTGGCGGACATCGAGAGGGTGTATCCTGACTACGATCCCGAGCAGGGCTATGAGTTGGCCGGCTTCGTCTGGTTCCAAGGCTGGAACGACATGGTCGATGGCGGGGTCTATCCCAAGCGGGATACCGCAGGCGGGTACGACCTGTACAGCGAGTTGCTCGCGCAGTTCATACGTGACGTGCGCAGGGATCTCTCGGCCCCAAACCTGCCCTTTGTGATCGGCGTCATGGGCGTTGGTGGCCCCATCGAGAGTTACTCGCCCGAACAGCAGCGATACAAGGGCGTTCACAACAACTTCCGCATGGCCATGGCGGCGCCGGCGGCCATGCCCGAGTTCGAAGGGAACGTGGTCGCCGTGCAAACCGGGGAATACTGGGACATGGACGTGGTTGCTCTGCGAGCGAGGGAAAGCAAGATCAAGCAGCAGGCAGACGAGATCAATCAAGAAATGAAAGATGGCGGATTGAGCCGAGAAGAGGGTGCTGCGGCACTAGACAAGCTCTATGCGAGCATCTTTTCGCCACGCGAGTTGGTGATCCTTCAGGAGAGCACCTCCAACTTCGACTTTCACTACATGGGTTCGGCCAAGATCATGGCCCAGATAGGCAAGGCGTTCGCAGAGGCATTGGTCGCCATCGAACAGGACAACCGATGACCGTCGCCGCTGCTTTTAAGCAGAGCCGAGTCATCGTCGTATCCATCGCGGCGTCCTTGTGTCTTTCTGCGACGCTCCCAGCGGTCGCCCAACCTGCAACCCTCTCCAACCCGGATTTCACTCAGGGCGATGAGGTTCCCGATTGGGCAACGCACGACTGGAACCTCGGTCCCACCGGCCTGCGCGGCTGGATGTACAGCAACAAGATGGAAACGAGCGAGGCTCGCCAGGTTCTCATTACCAAGGTGTACAAGGGGTCCCCCGCCGCGGGCCTTCTGGAGCCCGGAGACGTAATCCTGGGGATCGACGCCCAGCGGTTCACCCACGATCCGCGCACGGAACTGGGCAAGGCCATCGGTGCAGCCGAAGCATCGGACGGCACACTCTCTCTGATCCGCTGGCGCGATGGCGAGACGACGTCGGCCACATTGCGCTTGACCGTCTTGGGCGCGTATGGCCCAACTGCTCCGTTCGAATGCGCAAAGTCGAATCGCATATTCGAGCTTGGGTGCGAGGCGTTGGCCCGCAAGATGAAGGTGAACCCAAACAAGGGCAACCCAATCGAACGCTCGCTCAATGCGCTCGCCTTGCTCTCCAGCGGCCGCGCGGAGTATTTGCCGTTGGTCCGTGCCCAGGTCGAGTGGGCCTCAGAATACTCTGACCTAGAGCGTCGGGAGCTGCATTCCTGGTGGTACGGCCCGATCAACATCCTGCTCGCCGAATACGTCTTGGCGACCGGAGATCGTAGTGTCATGCCGGACCTGACGCGCATCACCATGGAGATCGTCCACGGGCAGAGCGAGGTCGGTTCGTGGGGACACCGGTTCGTGCAACAGAACGGCCGGCTGGCCGGCTACGGCATGATGAACGCGCCGGGCTTACCGCTCACTGTTTCGCTCATCCTGGCACGCGAGGCCGGGGTCGACAATCCAGCCTTGGACAAGGCCATCGAGAGAAGTGCACGTCTGCTTCGCTTCTACGTCGGCAAGGGGAGCATTCCC
>JAJDDL010000160.1 GCA_029260335.1 Phycisphaerales bacterium
CAGCACGTCGATACCTCGTCCGTCGTTGAGCACGCTTATGGGCGTGGTGAGATCGAGGGTCTTGATGCCTAAGGCAGCGGCGGTGGGGGTCTCGCCATCGACTTCTTCGATGGACATGGCCATGTCGCGCGAACCGGCGACCTCGTTGACGACGACGATGCGATCCTCATCGGGATCGATCTCGACGCGCAATCCCAGCCCTGCGCCCTGGATGGCCTCGCGCAGTTCCTGCACGGTGGTGGCCTGGGAGAGGTCGACGACGCTCGTGACGCCCTGGGCGCGGATCCGGATCTGGCCCAAGGGGTCGGTCAGCGCAGAAAGTGCGGCCACCTCGGTGGTCATGGTGAGCTTGGGGTCGAGGCCCATGCCGCTGGAGTTGGAGCTGTTGAACTGCATGGTGCCGTCGGCGTCGTTGAGTCCTAGGTCCGTGACGGCCGAGCCCGCACCGAGGTCTGTGAAGACCAGGTCAACTTCCGAGCCGTCGGCGGGATCGGCGAGCACATCGATGGCGATCTGCTTGCCCGAGATGGAGATGCCGTCGGGGCCGAGCATGGAAACGCCGGTCTCGTTCTCGTATTCGCGCATGGCGGCTTCGAGCGAGTCGACGACGTCTTGGACGGTGTCGGCGCCGGTCAGGTCCACCTCGCGTGGCTCGTCTGCGCCGAAGGCAAAGCGGACGACGCCGAGCTCGACGCCGAGGCCTCGGGCGCCCCGCAGATCGGAGATGCGTGTTTCGCCGGTGAGATCGGGGTCGAGATCGACGAGGCCGAAGTGGCGTGACGAGGTCGAGCCGAGGGCGGAGCTTCCGAGTGTGATGGGCACGGCGTTGCCATCACCGAGGTCGGTGAGCAGGCCTTGATCGCCCGCGCGATAGCGGTATCCGCCGAGAAAGCTCTCGAGCGGCTGTGCGCCTGGGGTTTGGCCGCCGAAGAGGTGCCCGGCGACGCCCTCGCGATTGGAAAGGCCATAGAGCGAGTCGAGCATCGATTGGATGATGACCGCTTGGCTAATGCGTTCATCGGGTCCGGCCGAAGAGTCGACCTGACTCAGCGCGATCTGGTGGGCTTCGTTGAGTAGGTCTGTGGACTCGCCCAGCGCGGTATCGAGCTCGAGCAGCGCCGAATCTGCATGGCGCATGTTTCGCAGGATCTGCTCGCCTCGCTCCAGGCGTTCGTTGAGCAGACTGATGGCGGCGGATTTGACCGAGTCATCGCTTGGTCGGTTGATAGCGAAGCCGGTCGCGAGACCTTCTTGGAGGCGAGCAAGCGCGAGGCTTGTTCGGTTGAGCGAACCATTGGACATCCTGCTGATCAGGAGGTTGGGAACGCGCGAGATGCTGGAGGGAAATGTGCTCATGGTTAGACGATCGACAAGAGTGTCTGGAGGAGCTGGTCGGCGATAGAGATCACGCGCGCGGCTCCTTGGTATTGGCGCTGGAAGTTCAGCAGGTCGATGGATTCCTCGTCGATGCTCACGCCGCTGATGCCGGCGCGTTGGGCTTCGAGGCTTTCGCGGACGATGGTTGCCGAGCCCTCGCGGTTGATGGCGGTGCCGGTCTGGCCCGCGACGCGTTGGACACCGCTCTGCCAGTAGCCCCGGAAGCTCTCGCCGCCGAGCGCAGTGAGGGGTTCATCCTGGCGTTGTGCGATGGCGAGGGCGGTGCCGTTCTCGATGAGTTGGCCGTCGACGATTCTGCCGACCTGCAGGCTCCCGGGATGATCGACGAGCTCGGTGTTGACCGCGATGTCACGAGCACTGGTGCCTGTGAAGTAGGCGTTGACGCCGAGGGTGCCGAGCAGATCGGAGCTGTCATCTGCGAAGTTGAAGCTGTAGCCGCTGTCGGACTTGATCTCCAGGCGTCCTTGCTGGTCGACCCTGGCGTTGATGCCATCGACGGCGTCGAGTTGTGTGACGATGTCGTCGATGCTCGTGTCGTCGAGCGTGCTTCGGGAGAGGTCGTTGGCGATGCCGTCGAGATCGACGTCGATGCGCTTGGAGGACCGCTCGCCCGTTGCGTCGTGGCGGACGTGGACGAAGAAGCCGCCGTTCTTTGCGCTGAAGGGAAGGTCGGCGAGCGCGTCGTTGGATGGATCGTTGAGAGCGAGCGAGGTCTGGTCGGGCGCGAAGGTAAGCTGGGAGCGGGCGATAGTGAGCCCGTTGATGTTGGCGCCGGTCGCGTGGAGCTTGTTGATCTCAAAGGAGAGTTGCCCGGCGAGTTGGTCGAGCTGGTCGAGCGTTGAGCCGACGGCGGTCTCGCGGGCTTCGAGCAGTGCGCCGATTCTGCCCGAGGAGATCCGCACGTCGCGTTCGTTCTGGCCTGAGACGATGGAGACTTCGATGCCGTCGTTTGTGGAGACGCGCCGGACGCTGAGCGGGCGGGCGACATCGCCTAAGACGATGGGTGTGGAGCCGATCAGCACGTCGGTTGCGCCGCTGGCCTGGTCGACGCTTGTGACGTCCATCATCTCGCTCAGGGAGCCGATGGCCTGGTCGCGTTGATCGCGCAGGCCATTGGCGACCGCGGTGCCGACCTCGGCGGAGACGATCTTCTTGTTGAGGTCTGCGACCTCTGCCATGAGCCGGTTGGCTTCGACCATGTTGATGTCGAGGTCGGCGTCGATGCCGTCGCGTGTGCCGCGCAGATCGCCCGCGATGCGATTCAGGAAGCCTGCGAGTTGTTGTCCGCGTTGGACGACGACGGCCGAGGATTGGGTGAGGTTTGCGCGTTCGCTCCATGCGCCGAAGAACTCGTTGAGTTCGCTTGAGAGGTCGGCGTCGCCCAGTTCGCTCAGGGAGGATTCGATGGTGCTGAACAGGTCGAGCATGGTCCTCGCGGCGGCTTGCTCGGAGATTGCGCCTTCAAGCCGAGTGCGGAGCCCTTCGCTCACCTGGCGTTGGATGGAGCTGATGGTGACGCCTCGGCCGACGAACGCCGAGAGGCTCTGGCGGGTGCCGCGGATGGGGTCCAGACCGATCGCCTGGCGCGAGTAGCCTGGGGTGGCGGCGTTGGCCATGTTGTTGGACGCGACCTGGATGCCTATTTGGCTAGCGGTCAGGGCCGAGCGTCCGATCTGGATTGCGCCGGTGAGGCTCATGCGTCAACGTCTCCTTGGAGACTGCGATTGAGGCTTGGTGATTTGTTCATTGCACGATGTCCACGCCGGCGGAGATGGGGGCCGCGGGTTTGCCGGCGGGTGAATAGGTGGCGGCACTCTGGAGCTTGCTCGCGACCTGACGCACGAGGCCTTCCATGTGGGCGGCGAGGGCATTGGCCGCGAGGCCCAGGGTCTCTTGTTCCTTGCGGGTCTTCTCGATGATGGCGTGCAGGCGTTCGCCGGTTTGGAGGAGCTTGGCGCGGGTCGGTTCTTCGACCTGCTGCGCGAGCTCGGTGATCGTCATGGGCTCGGTGCCGAGCCGTGCGCGATCGAGGGCGGCGATCTGGAGCAGGTCCTGGCGCTTTGTTTCCAGGCCTGCGATGCGACCCATGATCTCTTGCTGGGCGGCGGTGCATAGATCGCTTGAGCGGGTGTCGCTCTGGCTCAGCGCGGCGCGGTGCTCGTTGATGATGACGAGCCACTGCTCGTGGGCATCGATCATGTCCTGGAGCACGATCTGGATTTCTCTGGTATCGATCTGGGTGCTGGATGTCATCGCTCACTCCTGCTTGCAAGCGGCATTGCTGGTCGTTCGAGTGCGGGGGGCTTGGATCGCTCAGTGAGTGCCGGGGGCAGCTGGTTGCCGTTGGCTCGCATGTCTTGTTCGATGCGATCGACGAGTGGCCAGCGTGAGGCGCGCATCATGGAGTCGCTCAGTGTCGCGTCCATGAGGGGTCCGAACTGCTTTTCGATGGCGGTGGGAGCGAAGGGGGGGGCCGCGTTGTTGGACTCGCGTGCGGCACGGAGGATCGGTTGGATGAACGTGACCGCGACGAGTTGCTCGGCGGCCTCGCGTGTGGGGTCTTTGTCTTGGCCGGACGCGGTTGCGCTTGCGAGCAGGTTGGCGAACTCGGCGTTGCGCAGGGCACCGTCTCGGGGGCGGAGGGACTCCTTGAGGAGGTTCATTCCGCCGAGTCTCTCGGTGTTGAGTCTCTGGGCGTCGGGTCGCTCGAGTTGGGTGAGGCTATCAGTCATTAGTCCACGATCAGCTCGGCGTTGAGCCGGCCGCTCTTCTCGAGCATGTGCAGGATCTCGATCTGGTCTTCCACGGGGACGTCCAGGGCTTTAAAGGCGTTGAGCAGGTCGTCGAGTCGGGCTTGATCCTGGGGATCTACTTCTGTGCCCACGCCTGCGATGGAGTCTGTCGAGACCAGGGGCGCGGCTGCTGATGGTTGTGGCGCGGGGTTGATCCGGCGGACCACGAGATTGCGGTGCGCGATCGCGACGAGGCTGATGCGTACGTCCTGGGTCGCGATGATCGCGCCGGTGCGTCGGTTGACGACGACCCGCGCGGGGAGTTTCAGTTGCCCGGCGTCGAACTCGGTGTTCATGACGTCGGCGATGAACGGGGTTGGGTTGGCGCGGTAGCCGCTAGGCACGCGGATACGGACGGTGCGATCGTCGATGGCCTGGGCGATGGGTTCGCCCAGCTGAGAGAAGCCGTCGGGGGCGAGTTGGTATTCATCGCGGATGCGGCCGGCGATGTGGGTGGTTGTCTGATAGCCCGCGAAGCTTGGTTCGACGACGAGGTCGAAGGTGCTGCCGATGACGGCTTGGGGGAAGGGGCGGACGATCTGGGCGCCGCGCCGGACGCGGCCGCGGGTGCTGATGGTGTCGTCGTTGATTTCGATGGGCCCGCTGGCCATGGCGTAGACGGGCTGGCCTGGCCTGGGGCCGGTGAGCGCGGTGAGATAGAGCTGGCCGCCCTTGAGGCTCGAGGCGCTGTGCAGCGCGGTGACGATGACGTCATATTGATCGTTGAGGCGAACGCCGGCGGCGGGGGTCTTGCATGTGACCATGACCAAGGCGACGCTCTTGCTTGCCTTGAGCTCTTCAAAGCTGGCGATCGGGGCGCCGTTGTTTGCCAGGACCTGGGCGAGGGGGCGTGCGAGGACGAGGTCCTTGCCCGAATCGCCCGTGCCGGGCAAGCCCAGGACGAGGCCCAGGCCTTGGAGGACCGATTCGCCCTGGGTGTCCATGCGTGCGATGTCTTTCACGCGAGTGGCGAGGCACGTGCCAATGAGCATTGAGATTGTGAGTGTTGCGAGTACTGCGCGGCGCATGCACGTCCTCCCTGACGTTCTGACTCTTGGAGCCTTCCGCGAATCGCGTGCCAGTCGCCGAATCCTCCGGCGGGTGCTGGCACCCATCTTGAGAGCTAGAAGTTGAAGACCGTCTCGATGACGTTGGTCAGGATGCCCTTGCTTGCGGCTTTCTTGACATCACCCGTGTTGCTTTGTTCGACACGGAGGTTGGCGAGCTGGCTGGAGAGGATGGTGTTGGAGTTGGTGACGTCTTCCTGGCGACAGACGCCGCTCAGGACGAGGAGCGACTCCTCGGTGTCTTTGACGATTTCCTTCTTCGCCTCGAGGACGATCGTGCCGTTGGGCTTGACGTCGATGATCTCGGCGGTGATGCGGGCGGTGAAGCGGTCGGTGCGTTCGTAGTCGCCCTCGCCCTCGAACTCGCGCGAGCCCTTTGCGCTGATGAGGTCTAAGCCGCTCAGGTCGCCCTGGCGGAGGCGGAGTTCGAGCAGTTCCCACGGATCGAGGATGCTGTCGAGTTCGAGCTTGGTGGAGGCGTCTTTTTCGGTCTCGAGGCTCTGGCTCGAGGCGCTCTTGCTCTGTTCGTCGATCACGATGGTGACGAGATCGTGGATGCGGAACTGGCGCGGCTCGGGGGGCGTGATAGCGGTCATGCTCCACTCATAGAGGCTCGAGCGGGGCTGACCCGTGGGCACGGCGATCGGGCGGGCCGGCTCGGGCTGCACGGGCGTCGTATAGAGGCTCTGGGCGTTCGCGCCGGCGGCCAGGAGCGTCAAGCATGCACTGGAGTAGAAGAAAGAACGCATCAGGCACCACCTCCGGTTGCGATGATCACGGCTTGGCCTGGGCCGCTGATTCTGGCCATGAGACGCCGACGTTTGCCGTCGGCAGACTCGAACTCGATGGTCTCGCCCTCGCGTCCGTCGCGTTTGGCGCGCATGCGTTGCATCTCGATGAGGATTGAGCCGCTGACACAGTGGATGTTGGTGAGATCGCCCCGCTTGATGACGATGGGGGGCTCGACCATGTGGGTCTCGATGACCTGATCGGCGTTGATGCTCCGCGTCGCGACGCGTTCGAGTGCGTCGGCGGTTGCCGCGGGCTTGGTCGTGGGGGGCAGCCACCGGGTCTCAGCGGCGAAGTCGAAGCCGGCCATGGTCTCGCCTCGTCGGATGGGGCGCTTTGCGATCAGGACGTTGCGCCGGACAAGCACGCCGACGCGGATCGTCTTGCTCTGCGCGATCCGGTCGTCCTCATAGACGGTGATCGAGAGCGGCATGCGATCGGAGAGGCCCGCGGGCTTGATGTCGATGGCTCTTCCGGCGAGCGGGCTGGTCAGGAACTCGGTGTCGCGTTTGTCGTAGGTCAGACGCATGTCCTGCACACGGACCGCCAGAGCGGTTGCGATTGTCTGAGCCACCAGATCGTGCATCGGGCCGGTTTGCGGTTTGGGTTGCGTGCGATCTGGTGTCGTCGTGAGCACGGTGCGCTCGATCAGAGGCTTGGATGTTGCGTTGGCTGTTGCGGAGGCTGGAAGGATTGCGCAGGATCCGCCGCGCAGTTCGAGCGAAGAGAGGCGCACGTTCTGTTCTTTGAGCGCGGTCCGGATGCGATCGATGTCGAGGTCGATCCAACCTGAGACGTTGGGGGTCGATTTGGAGATGTCCTCGATGATGGTGATCGCCGCGAGCCTGGCCGCGTCATCGCCCTCGATGATCGCGACCTGACCCAAGGTGACCGGCGCCCCGGCGGGCACGCGCACCACGCTCCGGAGGCTGACGCGCGTGTCGGCGAATGCTTGGGAGGCGAGCAAGGCCATCGCGAGGACCAGGCCCAGGGCTTGATAGCGGGGCGCTTGAGCATGCGAGCTGTGGTGTGATTGATCCATCGACTCACCCTCTCAACTGCTTATCTTCTGAGTTGCGCGACGGCTCTGAGTGTCTCGTCTGCGGCACGGATGGCTTGGCTGTTCATCTCGAACGCGCGCTGGGTGCGGATGAGTTCGATCAGCTCGCGTGTCGGGTCGACGTTGGAGCCTTCGAGCATGCCGC
>JAJDDL010000017.1 GCA_029260335.1 Phycisphaerales bacterium
GGCTTTGTTCATCAAGGTCGCCGAGTCGATCGTGTTCTTGGGTCCCATGGACCAGGTCGGGTGGCGGAGGGCCTGCTCGGGGGTCACCGACTTAAGATGTTCGGCAGAGAGCGGGCGAAGGGGGCCGCCGGAGGCGGTGAGTGTGAGCCGCTCAATGCCCGAGGGTGCCGGGCTCGGCGGGGTGTAGCTTGCTTCAAGCGATTGGATGAGTTGCCACGCCGCGGCGTGCTCGCTGTCGATCGGGAAGATTCGAGAGCCGGACCTGCGCGCACTTTCAATAACGATCTGACCGCCAGCGACCAAAGTCTCTTTGTTGGCCAGTGCGATGTTGCGTTCGAGGTCGATCGCCGCGAGTGTAGGGCGCAGGCCGGCGCTGCCGACCATGGCGCACACGACCAGATCGCACTCGACTTCGCGAACAAGCTGCTCGGCGGCGTTGGGGCCTATGCGGCAGTTCGTATCGCTCGCGAGTTGGAGTGCCGAGCCCGCGTCTGCAATCGCGACGTCGCGCACGCCTCGCGTCTGCGCTTGCGCGGCAAGTTCGCTCTGATTAGAACCCGTTGCCAGCGCCACGATCTCGAAGCGATCGGGATAGCCGCCCGATTCGTGCAAAGCGTTGAGATGGTCGATGACGGCCAGCGTCTGGGTGCCGATGGATCCGGTGGAGCCCAGGATGGCGACCCGACGGGTGGCCATGATCAGCGGTCCTTGGGTCGCTTGGCGAGATCACTGGGTGAAAGCCGACGACGGCTCGAGCCGTAGAGCGTGCGCGGCGTTGCGCCGTTGTCGGGAGTCTTGGTCTCGGCCTTGGTGGTCTTGGTCTCGGCCTTGGTGGTCTTGGTCTTGCTGGTGCCGGCTTTGCTCGTGCTGGTCTTGCGACGGGTCTTGGCCTTGGACTGCGTGCGGGGCTTGGCCTCGACCGAAGACTCCGGTTTGTCCACGCCTTCGCTCGTTGGTTCATCGCCCGATCGGTTGGAGGTTTTCTTGCTCGACCGGCGACGGCGGGTCTTCTTTTTGGCCGTATTGGACTCGTCCTGTTCGGCCGATTCCTCTTGTGCAGTTTCGGCAGGCTCATCTGCAGGCTGTTCTTGCACTTGTGAGGGCTCTGAGGAATCACTCGTCTCGGCATCGGTGCCCGACTTGGACCGTGAACGCTTGCCGCGACGTCTGCGACGCTTCTTCTTCTGGGGCTGGTCCTCAGAGTCTGCATCGCTGGGTTGATCGTCGCCACTCTCTGCGGTCTCGCTGGCTTCGGATGCGTCCCCACTTTGAGAAGCTTGCGCGGATTCACTTGGCGCATCGGTTTCGCTTGCCTGTGCCTGCTCATCACCGCCGGCGTCCTGCGTGTCGCCTTGTTCGCCCGATGCCTTGCTGCGTCTGCGCCGACGCCTGCGGCGCTTTTTCTTGGATGTCGAGCCCGCTTGCTCCTCGCCGCTCGCGTCGTCTGCGTCATCCTCAAAGAGCGCGAACTCCTCGTCGGCGGGCTGCTCTTCTTCGACCGGCTCGGGCGCGGCGGTCTCGTCGGCAGGGTCGACCGCCCACGCGTCGTCGGCTTCGGTCCAGGGCTTGAGCATCTGCTCGAGCTTGGGCTTGCGCCGGCGATCGAGGCTCAGATCCGAGCCCTGCTCGTCGTAGACATACACCGTAAACCGATCGATCGGGATCGCCTCGCTCACACGCACGTCCACACGTTTGGAAAGCGCACGCTCCAGGCGGGTGATCGATTGGCGGCGGGCGCTGAGAAGCTCGCCCGCGAGGCGCGGGGAGACAACCAGTTCCGCTCGGCAGGCCTTGTCGTTGGCGAGCACCGTCTCGAGTTCGCGCATCGCATCGGCAGCGACGCTGCCGGGCTTTTGCACGAGGCCGCGACTTCTGCACGTCGGGCACTCGACAAAGTGCGTGCCCTCGTGGCTCGAGCGCTGGCGCTGGCGGGTCATCTCGAGGATGCCGAAGTTGCTGATGGGCAGGATGGTCGAGCGGGCGCGGTCACGCTTGAGCCGCTCGCGGAAGCGTTGTTCCACGGTCTTGCGGTTCGAGGCGTGGCGCATGTCAATGAGGTCGTTGATGACCAGGCCGCCCAGGTCGCGCAGGCGGAGCTGGCGGCAGATCTCATCGACCGCTTCGAGATTCGTGTTGTACGCGTTGGTCTCGGCATCGCGTGCGCTTCGGCTCTTGCCCGAGTTGACGTCGATCGCAACCAAGGCTTCGGTCTCGTCGATGACGAGCCGGCCGCCGCTGGGCAATGGCACCTCGCGTGCGTGCATCGCCAGGACCTGCTCTTCGACGCCGAAGCTGTGGTACATCGGCGCAGCGCCGGTGTATTGCATCAGCTTGGTCGAGGCGCGGGGCGCGACGATCTTCATGAACTTCGCGGCCCGGGCCAAAGCCGCGGGATGATCGATGACGACCTGATCGATCTCGGTGGTCAGCCAATCGCGCAGGGCCCGGACGAGCAGATCGCTCTCTGCATACAGCGGGCGCGGGCCCCGGCCTTTCTTCTGGCGTTTGTCCATGTCCTTCCACAGGCGCTGGAGGTAGGCCAGGTCTCGCTTGAGTTCGGTCTTGTTGCGGTCATAGCCTGCGGTGCGGAGGATGAAGCCGAAGCCCTCGGGCAGGTCGAGCTGGTTGAGGATGTCGCGCATCTGCTTGCGCTGGTCCTCATCCTCGACTTTGCGGCTGACGCCCACGCGATCCATCTGCGGCATCATCACCAGGTAACGACCGGGGATGCTCAGATAGCTCGTGACCGTCGGGCCCTTGGTGCCCACGCCCTCTTTGAGGACCTGGACCACGACCTCTTGGCCCTTCTTGAGACATTGCTGGATCGGCGGGCGATCGCGCCTTGGTGTCTTCTTGCCGACGCGTTCGGTGGTGTCGTCGTCTTCGCCGGGGAAGTACATCGGGTGCAAGTCTGACACGTGCAGGAAGCCGGCGTGTTCAATGCCAAAGTCGACGAATGCCGCCTGGATGGCGCTCTCGACGTTCTTGACTTTGCCGACGTAGATGTTGTTCACGCGGCTGATGTTGCGAGTGGGCTCGGCGTGATATTCCTCGAGCTTTCCGTCTTCAAGGATCGCGACCCGGCATTCCTCGCCGGGCACGTAGTTGATCAGCATTTGGGTCTTGGGCATCACTGCTCCGGGCAGCGGATCGATTGATCGCGCCGCCGAGTGACCCGGCAGGGCTCTGCTTCATCGGGACGCGACGCTGAGGCCGACGAAAGCGGGCGAACATCTCACCCACCGGCATCCGCGACTGCGGCTCCCACCTCCGGGGCGCTCTGTGGGGCGCTCGACGGGGGCGGATGTGTCCCGGCGGAGGCCCGCCGAGAGAGGCTCTTTTTCCCTTTGGCTTACTCGTCGGACCGTCCGTCGAACGCCTCAGGGGCTATTTTCCGCGCCCGATCGCGAATGAATGTCGCGATTTCGGGTGCTGAATCCAACGTCAACGCCTTGTCGGCGATGCGTTCGCACGTCCGGATATCGACCGATCGGACGGCCCTCTTGAGGGCCGGGATCGAGTCCGGGGTCGCCGAGAGCGTACGCACCCCCAGGCCGATCAACAACAGGGCGAACTCGGGGTCGCCCGCGGACTCGCCGCAGCAGGAGACCGGGACCTTGTGATTCTGGGCCGCGGCGACGACCTGGCGAATGAGCTGGAGGACCGCCGGGTGGGTCGGCTGATAGAGGTGGGCGACGCGTTCGTTGGTGCGATCGACCGCCAGGGTGTACTGGACGAGGTCGTTGGTGCCGATGCTGAAAAAGTCGGCCTCGCGTGCGAACTGCTCGCTCAGCAGGGCCGCCGAGGGGACCTCGATCATCATGCCAATCGGGGGTGTCTGGGTGATCGGCTGGCCTTCTTCGGCAAGGTCTTCCATCACATCGTGGACGATCAGGCGTGCTCTGCGGAACTCCTCGATCGAGGTGATCAATGGGAACATGATCCGCAACGGGCCGAGTCGCGAGGCGCGGAGGATCGCCCTGAGCTGGGTCTTGAACGACGCGATGCGATGGAACGAGAGGCGGATACTCCGACAGCCCAGGAACGGGTTGCGCTCGGGGATCTCTTCGCGTGATTGGGTGTACTTGTCGGCGCCGAGGTCGAGCGTGCGAATCGTGAGCGGGCCGCCGTCGAGCAGTTCGACGCATCGGGCGTAGGCGGTGTATTGCTCTTCTTCGGTGGGCTCGGTCCGGCTGGTGAGATAGAGGAACTCGGTGCGATAGAGCCCGACGCCCGAGCCACCGATGCGCAGCACGTCAGAAATCTCGTCGGGAAACTCGATATTGCCGTGCAGTCCGATGGAAACGCCATCGCTTGTCTGGGCCTCGAGCCCGGCGATCTCATCGAGCGTGAGGTGGTAGGTCTCGCGCTGCTCGATGATGTGGGCATATTCGGCGAGCGTTTCTTCATCGGGATCGACGAGCAGGGTGCCTTTGTCGGCATCCACAATGAGCTGGTCGCCGCTCTGGACCGTTCGCGTGACGCCCGAGCATCCGACGATCGCGGGCAAGTGCAAGGCCTTGGCGACGATGGCGGTGTGGCTGGTCGGGCCGCCGAGGCTTGTGACGATCGCGGCGGCTCCCGCTCTTGCGGCCTCGATGGTCTGCGAGGGTGTCAGGTCTCGACCGACGACGACCATGCCCGTGAGATCTCCGATCGTGCCCTGGGTCTCGCCCAACAGGGTCGAGACGAGTCGGTCGGCGAGATCCCTGACATCGTCGGCCTTGGTCTGGAACATCGAATCGCTGCTGGCGGCGAATCGTCGCTCCCATTGGCCGAAGATTTCGCTCACGGCGTACTCGGCGCTGACCTGCTGATTGCGGATCATCTTGCGGACCGGCGCGACCAGTTCCTTGTCTTGGAGCATGCCCAGGTGGAAGAGGAACACGCGCGCGGCTTCGTCGCCCATCTCCTCGCGGGCCGTCTCGTGGGCTCGCTTGAGCGAATCGACCGCTTCCACGCTCGCGGCCTCGAATCGAGCGAGTTCATCGTCGATGCGATCAGCGGGCAGGGTGCGCCTGGGCATGCGACGGCTGCCGGCGTCGAACACGATCGCTCGCCCGATAACGACGCCCTTGGAAACCGCGATGCCGTGGAGAGTTGCCATGCGTCTGTCGTCGTTCTGCCTGATGGGTGTTCATGGTGCGGCCCAGGCCTCGCCGGGGTGTTCCGGGCATGATAGGGAATCGCGAGTAGATATGGGTCTTTGGGCAAGGCTTGACTTTCGGTCCTGGGTTTGCTCTGATTCATGGAGCTCGGCCGGGATCGAGAGGTGAGAGTGATCACCCCGCCGGCCAGAATCAGGCTCATGAACGAGACTGCAGAACGAAATGGTGTCATGAAGACGCTTACGGGCATACTCCAGATGCCGAAGCGCGCCGAGGGGCGTATTCGGCAACTCAATGGCTCCCAGGTCGTGGAGCGTGAGGACGATCCGTTCTTGCCGCTCGCCCTGACCGAGGAGTTCAATCTGCGCGATGGTCTCGAGCTGACCGTCGAGGTCGTGGAGCGCAAGCCCCGGCGTCGGCGGGGACGCGGACCCCGAAACCCTCGCCCGGTCGTCGAGCAGATCCTTTCGATCGAGGGAATGACTCCCCAGGAGTTCAAGGACCGCAAGGGGTTCGACGATCTGACCAGCATCGATCCGCAGCCGCGGCTGACGCTTGAGTATCCCGGTTGTCCGGTCGCTTGTCGGTTGATTGATCTGTTCTGTCCGATCGGCCGTGGTCAGCGCGGCTTGATCGTCAGCCCGCCCAAGGCCGGCAAGACGACGCTTCTCAAGCAGATTGCAGAGGGCATCCTCCACAATCACAAGGACGTGTCGCTCTTCATGCTTCTCGTCGACGAGCGACCCGAGGAGGTCACCGATTTTCGCCACAGCTTCACCGCGGGCGACCATCCCTGGGATCCCGAGCGGATCCAGATCCTCGCGAGCAGCAATGATCACGACGTGGACCGGCATATTTCCGTCAGCTTGACGTGCATCGAGCGAGCCAAGCGGATGGTCGAGGCGGGTCAGCACGTCGTGGTGCTGCTCGATTCACTCACCAGGCTCGGTCGAGCATTCAACCGGAGCAAGGCCCACTCGAGCAGCGGGCGCACCATGTCTGGCGGCATCGATTCCAAGGCCTTGGAGATTCCCAAGCGGATCTTCGGAGCCGCGCGGAACACCGAAGAAGGCGGGAGCCTGGCGGTGATCGCGACGTGCCTGGTCGATACCGGGAGCCGGGGCGATCAGCTCATCTTCGAGGAGTTCAAGGGCACGGGCAACATGGAGCTTGTGCTGGATCGCAAGGTCGCCGAGCGGCGGATCTTCCCGGCGATGGATCTCGCGGGCAGCGGGACGCGCAAGGAGGACAAGCTCCTTGAGCCGAGGGCACTAGAGACAATGACGGCATTGCGTCGTCGGATGATGTCGATGCCGCCACCTCTGCAGATGGAGCAGTTGATCGCCGCGATGGCGCGGTTCAAGACCAACGCCGATCTGGTGGGGTCGGCGTGAAGTCTGGCTGATTGCCATGGATCTTGAGTGGATCCGACCAATACTGGGTGGGTTCCGCATTAACGTCACAGATCTGAGCTGAGGGCGGTGTATGTTCATGTGCAGCGCCACGACTTGGCGCGGCCTCGGACCTCCCAGAACTGGAAATCACATGAACGCGAGATTGGTTGGATGCAGAACCCTGGTCATGGTCGCATTGATCGCTTGCTTGCCTGCATGGGCAATAGCCGGGCCGATCACGATCTCGCCCAAGCTCGCGTTGGCCAATCGGCCGGGGATGTACCAACTCTTGGTCGAGATTGCGATCGAGGACGGGTGGTATCTTTACGCGACGGTCGCCGAGGGGAGCTCGTTTCGGCCAGTGGGCGTCCAGCTTGCGATGCCCGAGGGCGTCTCGGCGCTGACCGATTGGCAGGCCTCGCCCGCATCACCATACAAGAATGAGCAAGGGACAACCGTGTTTCGTAAGCGAGCGGTCTTCACTCGCACGATCCGCGCGGAGTCCGCAAGCGCCCTGGAACAACTCGAGATCGTTGTTAGGTTTCAGGCGTGCAACGCGAGCACTTGCCTGATGCCGACAGAGGAGCGGATGCGGTGTCCTCGTGGGCAGTTGCCGGGCGGGGCGGTGTCGCTCGCGGATTTGCGCCAGAATGGGGTTTATGGGTTTCCGCAGTCAAGAGCGACGGTCGTGTGCGATCGCGAGGATCTGCGCGTGAGCGTTTGGAACAACGATGAGGTGTTCGTGGTCCAGGCGATGGTGTGGAGCGACACATCGGCGAAGCTCGGCGAGACCGGCGACGGACGCAAGATTGGGGATGGCTCCACGCTCCATCTCGATGCCGACGCCAACGGCAAGCTGACCCCCGAGCGAGATCGTCGATACAGCCTCTATCCCTGGCCGTCGCGTCCGGGGCTGTACTACTCGATTCTCTACGAGCGCGGCTCTTCGAAGCTCACCGGCAACTCCAAGGGACGTGGCGCGATCCGATACCTGCCCACGACAGACGGGCCCGAGGTGCGTGTGGATACGTTCGTGGTGCCGCTGGCGGAGATTGAGCGGAGCGTCGGCGAGGAGATTCGCTTCGAGGTCTCGGTCAGCTCTCCCACGCCCGAGTTCAAAGCGGACACGCACGGTATCAGCAGATCCCGGCCGAAGTTCGAGAACTTCCACGCGTATGCCCTGCGATCGAATGAGGGTGAGTTCGATGTTTCGGGTGTGCCGTTTGGGCGAGATGATCCGCAGCCGGCGACGCGCGCGAAGCAGGACCCGCCGGAGATTGGTTCTGTCCCACCAGAGGTGTTTGCCACGAGTTGGCTCAACACCGACGAGCCACAGACGCTCGCGAAGCTGCGCGGGCAGGTGGTGATGGTGGAGTTCTGGGGGACGTGGTGCGGGCCTTGCGTCGCGGGGATTCCGGACCTGAACAAGCTCCACGAGGAGTTCGGTGACGAAGGTTTCAAGCTCTTGAGCTTTACCGATCAATCGAAGGCCGGGATCGCGGGGTTCATGCGCACGACGCCGATGCACTACACGATGGGCACGGGCAGCGAACTCGACGCGGACTACGGCGTGCCTTCGTACCCACACGCATACCTGATCGGCAAGGACGGCAAGCTGATCTGGCGCGGAAACCCGGGTGATCACGAGGCGATGCGGGCGCGGATTGTTAAGGCGTTGAAGGACTGAGCATCACGCGCAAGTTGCATTGCCACACGAGCCCGAAGCGCAAGCGAGGTGGAAGTGCAATCACTGTCAACCTCGCCGGCTTGATGCTGAATGAGGCTAGAGCACGATTGCACACTCGCGTGGCCTTCGTCGCAAGGCCTCCTCAGACCACGGCACCGCTGGACTCGGGCTCGTGACGCACTAGATCGCAGGATAGGTTTCGCAACCAAACAAGAACCTCGCTTGCGCTTCGGGCTCGTGTGGGCACGATTTGCTGGCAGCCCAATCACTGAAGAGTTCTAGGTTCCTTTGCTCCCGAGTTGGCGCGCGAGTTCGTGGTTGAGCGCATGGCCGGCTTTGTGCGCTCGGATGTGGCCGATGATGGGCGCGCCGGCGAGTGCGAGATCGCCGATGAGATCAAGCAGCTTGTGGCGTGCGGGCTCGTTCTCGTAGCGGAGCTGGTTTTCGATCGGGCCGAGCGGGCCAAGGACGAGCATCTCGCGCGTGGACAGATGGGCGAATAGGCCGGCGGCTTGCATCGCGCGGGCCTCGTGTTCGAGGCTGAACGTGCGGGCCGGGGCAACCTCTCGCGCGTAGTCGTCCGTCGTGTGCCAAGTCGCCGATTGCGGCTGGATCGCAGGGTTGGGGCCGTAGTCGAGTTCGTAGGTGTAGCTCGTCGGCTCGGGCGCGGGCAGAGCTTCGATCCAGGCTTCGCCGGATTCAATACGGATCGGGTCCGTGACGGTGATAGTCTGCGCATCTTCGTCGCGATCCACGAGGCCGATCGCGTTGAGCAGGATGACAAACGTGCCCGCCGAGCCATCGAAGATGGGCATCTCCGGGCCGTCGAGTTCGATGATCGCGTCGGTGACGCCCAGGCCGACGAGGGCACTCATGACGTGCTCAATTGTCGCGACGCTGGCGTCGGGATTGTCCGGCAGCGCAACGGTCGTGCAACGCGGCTGCATCTTCTCGAACGCCGGGTGCACGGGGCGATCGCTCAGGTATTCGATCGTGGCGGGGATCTCGGGTTTGTTATCGAGATCGACGCGGCGAAATCGGATGCCCGGACGATCCGTGGGCCGGATCGAATACATGACCTCGCGCGCAGTGAAGAGCGAGACACCTCGGCCTGCGAGGGGCCCCGCGAGAGTCTTTCGATTCACGATTGGTCCGGGTCGCTCGGCGGGTCGGCCTGCTTGAGTTTCTTGACGTCGCGCGCGATCTCGCCCAGACGGCGGAAGGCCGCGTAGTTGGGCATCTGCTCGCGAGCCAGGCCCGCGGGAACGCCGAGCCACGTCTCGCCCGCGGGAACGTCGTTGATAACGCCGCTATTTCCGGCAAGTCGTGCGCCAGCGCCAATAGTGAGGTTGTCGGCGATGCCCACGCCGCCGCCGACCTGGACACCATCGCCGATGGTGACCGAGCCGGCGATGCCGGTGCTGCCGCAGATCACGCAGTAGCGGCCGATGCGACAGCCATGGCCGATCTGGACGTGGTTATCGATCTTGGTGCCCTGGCCGACAATCGTGTCGCCCATTTTGGCCCGATCGACTGCGGTGCACGCGCCGATCTCGACATCGTCATGGATCTGCACGCCGCCGTGGTGTGGGATCTTGATGAGCCCGACCCCGTCGGGCGAGGGCGTGTAGCCAAAGCCATCGGCGCCGATGACGCTCGTAGCATGGATGGTGCATCGATCGCCGATCGAGCAGGCGTGCATGATGATCACGCCCGGCATGAGCGTGGTGTTCTGTCCGATCGACGTGCCTCTTCCGACGAAGACATTGGCGATGAGCTTGGCGCCCGCACCGATACAGACATTTGCTTCGACGGTGCAGTTGGGCCCGATGTGGGCGCTCTCGGAAATGTCGGCGTCCGGATGGACGCATGCGCGGGGGTCGATGCCCGGTTGCGGCGCGTGGTCGGTGGGCTCGACTAGGTTCATGACCTTGACCAGGGCGAGGTCGGCATCGTCGACGACCAGGAGTGCCCGTTTGGCGGGGTCGTGGTCTTCGATCTGCACGCCTCGGCTGACAAGAGCCGCACTCGCGCTGGACTCTTTCCAACGGTCGGCAAAGCGTGCCGAGCGGATGAAGGTCATCGAACCTGGCGCTGCCTGCTCAATGCGGTCAAAGCCATGGATGAGCAGTTCGGCCGGGCCGAGCAGTTCTGCGCCGACATGATCGGCGATCTCACCGGTGGTGCGCGCGGTCGCGAGAGGCGTCACGGCTCAGCGCCCCAGCCCATAGTCGAGGTTCATCTGATCGATGACGGCTTGGGTGACGTCGATGGACTCATTCGCGAACAGGATCTGGCGAGCGAGGATGTTGGCCTGGACTTCCCGGGTAGTGGAGGTCGGTGAATCGGGGATCGGGATGGCCCGGTCATCGAGCAGGACGAGGTCGATACCGTCGCGTGCTGCGATCGCCTCAATCGTCACGAGCGCCTTCTTATAGAGGTCGCGATTGATGCGTCCGTCTTCGATCTGTACGAGCAACGCCGCGGCTTCCAGCTTGGCTTTGTGCTCGGCGTTCAAGACGTGGAACTCGGCTCTGAGGCCGAGTGACTCTTCGGGGCTCAGCACCTGGGTATCGAGTCGCTGGCTGATGCTGGTCATCTCGTCCTTGATCCGAGCGGGGTCTTGCTTGAGCTCTTGGATCTTCGCTTGGAGAGCGTTGCTTAAGTCCTTGAGCTCATCGAGGCCGTTAAAAAGAACCTCAAGATCAAGAGTTGCAACCGAGCTCGGAGCAGCACGCTCGCCGGTCAACGAGTTGTCGCCGGTCGCGTTCAGGGCCAAGGCACCGCCAAATCCGAGCACGGCGGCGGCAATCCAGGTTGCGGAACGTCGCATGGTCATCACCTCATTTGGAAACTGTTCGGTCCGCGAGCATTGAAAGCAAGTATATGGGGTCCGGACGGTGCGGTCACTGGGCCCTGTCGGCCCCCCTCGCCCAGCCGGAGCTACTGGAAGGGCACATCGATCGTGAAGGTAATGAGGCGTTCCTCGTCGAACTCCTCGCTCAGGATTGGAAAGCCGAAATCGACGGCGATCGGTGCGGGGCTGAGCGGGGTGATCAGGCGGATGCCCGCGCCCGCCGAGACTCGAAACTCATCAAAGCCGAAGTCCTCTTGGACGGTGCCCGAGTCGATGAAGAAGGCTATCGCGAAGATGTCCTCGAAGATGGGCTGGGTGAGTTCGGCACCCAAGAACAACTCCCAGGAGCCGCCGACGGGCTCGTCGCCTTGCAGACCGTTGTCGTTGCGGATGCCCTTGGGGCTGATGGTGCGGAAGTCAAAGCCTCGGAAGGTCCGGCCGCCGCGGTAGAGCCGTTCAAAGACCGGGGCCTCGTCGTTGCCTTGGGGGATCCAACCGACCTCGCCGCGCAGCTCGAGGATGGTCCGATGGGAATCGAAATCCTCGAGGAGCGTGATGAACATGGCATGCTCTGCGCGGAGTTCGTTGAAGAAGTAGTCCCCGCCGAGGATGCCGACCTGCTCGATCGCGAGTTGTGTGCGAGAGCCCTTGCCGGGGATGATGTTGCTGTCGGTGGTTTTACGTGTCAGTTCGAGCGTGAGGCTCGTGATGATGTTCTCACCCTCGGACTCGAAGAAGTCGACGGGATTGTCCGGTTCGATGTCCGAGAGGTTGACCTGCTCTGCGCGAGCGACCGCTCGGCCAGTCCATCGGCGACCGAAGCTCCTGCCTATGCCTGCGCGGACACCCAGCCGTTCCTCGTCGAACTCGGTGAACTGGCGACGGCGGAACTGGAACGACGTGCTCGCTCCGTAGTCGGTGTCGAACACGGTCGGGTCGCTGATGCCCACCGAGTAAGTCTGGATATCGGTGCCCGGTGCGATCGAGAGATTGAAGTTTTGGCCGCCGCCCCGGAACGAGCGTTGGCGGATGAACTCATCGAGGCTATCGGGAAAATCCAAGAGGTCGAAGTTGCGTTCGGAGATTGTGAAGCTCGCCGTGGCGCCGAGATCGGAGCTGACCGCGCCGCCAAAGTTAAATCGGCGGGTGGTGGTCTCCTGCACTTCTACGAGCACGTCTCGATAGCCGGGATTCAGCGGGTCTTCGGGTTGGATCGTGATTGTCGGCTGGGGGCCCTGGCGCGGATCGCGGTTGAAAAAGCCCCGGGTGGTGAGCCTCTGGGTGCTGCGCCGGCTATCGGCTGCACTGAGCGGGCGGTCTGGCCGCAGGTCCATGTCCTGGAGAATGACGTTGGTCTTTGTCTGGTCGTTCCCCTTGGTTTGGACGAGACCGGTGCGATATCTCTTGCCGGGAACGACATCGATGCGCAGGTCCATCTGGCCCGGCGCGTTGGGCACGCGCAGGGAACTGAATCGCAGCGTGTCGGTGTCGAGGTTGACATTGGTGTGTCCGAGGTCGCCGTAGGCCCTTTCGATCCGGAGCATGCCCTGATTGACGATTTGCGTCGGAAAAGTTTTTTCAGCTTTCAGGATGCCGA
>JAJDDL010000161.1 GCA_029260335.1 Phycisphaerales bacterium
GCCGAACTCGTGGAAGAAGGTCTCGACCTCGTCGTGGGTCATGAGGCTTGGCTTGTCGGCGGTGGGCTTGGTGAAGTTGCACACCAAGGCGGCGAGCGGCGTGACCTCCTGGCCATCCATGAACACCTTGTGCTGGTGGAGCCCCCACTGTGCGGCGTGGTTGTACTTGTTGGGCCTGGGGAACAGGTCGAGATAGAACTCGCCGATGAGCTTGCCCGATTCGTTGTCGATTACTTCGTACAAACGCACGTCCTCGTGCCACAGCGGCCGCTCATCGGTGCCGGCTTGGTCGGTGACATCGCGGTACGTGATGCCGTAGAGCGATTGGGTGATGCTGAACAGCCCGTCCTTGACCGCGTCGAGCGGGAAGTACTGGCGGACTTCGTCCTGGTCGACCTCGTAGCGGGCCTTGAGCACGCGATCGGAGAAGAACCGATTGTCCCATACGTGGAAGACCGAGTCTTCATCGCCCGTGAAGGATCGCTTGGCTTCGAGCAGTTCGGCCAGGTCTTTCTCGGCTTTCTTGCGCACGATGGGGATCAGATCGCTGTAGAAATCCTCGACCGTGTCGGCGGTCTTGGCCATCCGCGTTTCGATCTGGAAATCCGCGGTGGTCTCGTAGCCAAGCATGCGTGCCCGCTCGGCCCGGAGTTCGATGATCCGCTCCAAGACTCGTACGTTGGCCATGCCGCCGCGCCGGACGTAGGCGAAGCGGGCTTTCATGCGTGTGTTCTCATCCTCGCACATCCGCCAGATCTCGGTGACCGTGGGCGAATCCATGGTGATGAGGTAGAGGTCTCCGGAGCGGTCGAGCGCATCGAGGAAGTCGGGGGTGAGGCCGTAGAGCTCATCACGGGTGGCAGTGATGACGGTCTCGTCTTCACGGATGTTTTTGGAGAACTCGATCGACAGGTCGCTCATCTCCTTTTCGAGTTCCTTGAGCGTCTCGCGTTGATCGGCGGTGAGCTCCATGCCCGCTCGGCGGTAGTCGCGCAAGCTGTGCTCGAGCAGACGCCTGCGCTCGCCCGAGAGGTTGGGGAGCGAATCGGCGTAGGCCTTGATCGCCCGATACAGCCGCTCGTTCTTGCCGAGATCGATGTACCACGCGCTCATGCGGCTTTGGGCGGCCTCGGACGCAGTGCGTTCCTCGGCGTCGGAGGAGACGAACGCCTGGAACTGGGCCATGCTCGTTTGCATGTCCAGCCTTTGGTGCATGTCGTCGAGCGCGCCGAGGGTGTTCTCAAAGGTCCTGTTGCGATCCGGAATTGCGATGACGCGATCGATCGCGCGATCGGCTTCGGCGATCGCGTTATCGATGATCGAGGGGATGTCGTCGAACACGGGCGAGCCCACCGTCGGCAGGTTCATGGTTGGCTTGGAGGCCGAATCTCGTGTCGATTCAACGCTCGCGCTCAATACAGGCGATCCGGCCACTCCGACGCCGACCGCTAAACCGACGAACCAACTCATTCGCTTCGATGCACGCATGGCTTGCTCCCTTTTTTGCGTGTGATGTAGCTTGTCGGTGGATCATATCGAACTCGCCTGCGATCTGCATGGAGCGACCGAGATCGCCAGGAGGGCTGCCGATGCATGAGGTCCAGGATTTCGCGGGAATGTTCGAAGCGTGTTCTAGCCGGCGAGGAGGCGGCGAGCTGCGCCCATCGGATCTCGCCGCACGAAGGACGGGGGGACGCCGAAGTGGGCTCCGAACGCGTCGGTCAGATGGGCGTGTGAGGCAAAGCCCACGCTCTGGGCCACGTTGGCGAGTCGCTCGGTGCCGTCGCTCATGCGTTCCAGGGCTTCGCGAATGCGGAGCATCCGGAGGTTTTCGTGGATCGTCATGCCCGTCTGTTGCTTGAAGACGCGAGCCGCGTGGAAGGGTGAGAGGAACGCCGACCTTGCGACATCTTCGAGCGATAGCGGCTCGTGGAAGCCTTGGGCGAGGAATCGCCGCATCTGCAGTGCGGCCTCGACGTGGGCCTGCTGGGTGGTGGCACGGCAAGGCCGCTCGCACCTTGGGTTGCGAAGCTCCGAGAGGACTTCCTCGGCGACCCGCAAGAGCATTTCTTCTATTTCGATGTTGTCTATGGGCTCCGAAGAACTGAGCCGACGTGCCACGGCGTGGCACAACAGATAGCTCTGCGCACAGACCGGTGCGCCCGCTCGATCGAACGGCCGCGATGGGTCGTCGAGCGAGACACCCAAGATATCCGACACAGCATCTGGCGAGAGCGACAACCAAACCGTGCGCTCTCCGCGATTGTCAATGCGACGCCTTCGGTACTCGGTATGGGTGTTGTGCAATGTCGCGCAGGTGTAGTCCGCGACGATCGTCTCGCGATCGGGCTGCTCGATCTCGACTGGCGTGCGCGTGAATGCAAGCACGGGCCCCGGCGATCGGATGACGTCTTCGCGTTGCCAGGAACTCGACTCCGGAGCCACGAGATAGCGGCCGAACCGCAGATCGCCGCCCTGGAACATCACCTGCGAGTGGATGGAGCCGTCGTCGAACACCCAAGATCTGTGTCCGCGCGCAAGACCCTCACGCCAGCACTGGAGTTCCTCTTGAAATCGATTGTCATGCATGGAGACCACTCCTGATCCACCAACCCCATCGGCTTGAACACGTACGAGTTTGCATACCCGCTGGATCCGACCCAGGATTCGCATGATTTTGCAAGCCCCAAGGGACACGTGGATTAGCGCACGCACATTGCTCGCGATGGCCATCTGCGTTGGTTATCACGCTGCTTGCCTTTGCAAAAAAATAGGCGGGCCCATGCGGGCCCGCCCTTGTGCTGGCTAGGTGTTTTCCTTGGCTGGTTCAGCAGCCTTGGGCGAACTGATCCAGGTAGTCGAAGAAGTCGTCGGCATCACAATCGCCGTCTTCATCCATATCACAGACGCCCAGGTCGCCGTTGGCGAACGCGTCGAGATAGTCGAAGAAGTCGTCGGCGTCGGCGTCGCCATCGCCGTCGAGGTCCGCGGCGCATCCGCCGCCATCATCGCAGGTCACACTCGAGATCGAGAATCCATCGACGCCGGCTTCCACGATGCTCGGGGGATCGCTGTCGTTGGCGGTGTAGCGGAATCGCATCTGGTCGCTGGTCACGATGCCCGCGCCGTCGAGATCGGCTTGGGTGATCGTCTCGTGCGTCCAGCTCAGGCCGTTGTCGCTTTCGTGGCTGCGGATCGTGGTATACGAACCGCCGTTGTTGCTGGAAATCTCTACGAGCAACCGATCCGGATCGCCGTTGCCCTGGGTCATGCGCAGGAAGTAGTCGTACTCGATGGTGAACGGCCCATCGCCTGACATGTCGAACACGGGGCTTGTCAAACGAACCGCGCCGCCATCGACATCGGTATTGCCGGTCTGGTTCTGGGTGAGATAGCACTGACCCGACCCGTCACCGTCGCTCGCGGGATCGTAATCCCAACCCGGGTCATTGACGGGCACGCCGCGCTGCCAGTCGCCCGAGGTCGCGCCGAGATTCTCTGCGGTCCAGCCCTGATCGGTCTCGAAGTTGTCAGAAGCGGAAGTAACGATCGTCCCGATGTCATAGCCGAACGGGTTGTTGGCTCCATCGAACGGCGCGGTGACGAGACCCGTCGCGACGCCTTCGACACTAAGATAGAACTCGGGCACGTCGTCGCAGCCCGCGCCGGGGACCTCGGAGGTGAACACACCGCCGCCCTGATCGGTGAGTTGCACGGTCGTGTATGCGCCGCCATCGAAGCGATAGTGCATGAGTTCGGTGCCGGGCACGATCTCGTCGTTGATCGCGATGATCGACGCCTGGACCGCCAACGGCGAGTTCGGATCCTGCAGGTCGGGGATATTGCTATCGAGCCCGATGCTCACGATCTCAACATCGAGATCGGGCGAACCCGCGAGCGAGTACAACTGCGGTCCTTGGGGCACGCTCGTCCCGAGGATCTCGATTACCCACTCACCGGCCTGGGGATTGGCCACGAACACCTGCTCGATGTTGTCCACGGTGTTGGGCCCCGTGCGGACTGCGTCGGCGCCGGGGTTGAACTGATCGAGCGTCCACGCGTGGTGGATGCCGCCCGAGGGATCGATCGCCCGCACGTCTAGGTTGTTGACCAGCGCGGGGTCGACGTTGGGCGTGCCCGCGGGGTCGTTCCACGAGAGCGTGTACTTGAGCTCGGGTGTGTTGGCTTCCACGTCGATCGTGAAGGTTTGGACGCCGCCTTGGCCGATCGTCTGCTCGGTGAACTGGCTCGTGCGCATGAAATCGACCGCGTCCTTGGCGCGGATCGAGCCGTAGCCGAACTGATAGTCCGGGCCCGGGTTGCCCAGGTCGGCGGCGGTATGCGCGAGGATGACCTTCATGGTCGAGCTCACGGGGTCCGGCAGGCCTGGGAACTGTGCTCGGAAGTCTTCGAGGACGAGAGCACCGATGCCGGTGGCGGTCGGTCCGGACATGCTTGTGCCGCAGAAGACGGTGTAGCCATTGTTGCTATTGCTCGCGCTGGTCACGCCGTTATCGCCGCCGGTCTGACAGCCCGGCCCGCACATGTCGGGCTTCAGGCGTCCGTCATCGGTGGGCCCCCAACTCGAGAAGCTTGTCATGCTGTCGTTGTTGGAGTTCAGGGCGCCGATGGTAATGTGGTTCTTGGCGCCTGCGGGTGGCGCGGTGGAGTAGAAATCGCCGAAGCCTTCGACATCGCATCGGCTGCCGCCTCGTTCGTTGCCCGCGGACCAAAAGATGGTGATGGGCGCGCCGAGGCTGCCGCGCGCAACTTCGTCGATCACGGTTGCGGTGACGCCATAGTTGCCTTGGATCTCACAAGGGAAGCCATTGGGCTCTGTGTTGGATCCGATCGAGTTATTGGCGAGGCTCGCGCCCATGCTGATCGCGACGCCGTAGTCCTCCTCGATATCGCCGGGGTTTTCATACAAGAAGATCCCGCCGCCGTCCCACTCAAAGCCGGCAGACAGGATGTCAACGCCCGGCGCCATACCCCGGAAGGTGCCGCCGGAGGCGGTGCCGTCGCCGCCGACAGTCGCGGCAACATGCGAGGGATGCGAACTGAATCCCTCTCCGTCAATACCTGTGACGCGCCCGCCAAAGTCCACGTGGTTGAAGTTGGCCTGACCCGCGTCAAAGACCAAAACCGTCACACCACTGCCATCCAGGTCATAAGGTGAGGCTTGCAGATCGTTCACCTGGGTGATCACGCGGTTGGAATCGTTTAGCTCACTGAGCTGGGGCATTGCCGGCTCGATCCACTGCACATCGTCCTGGCCCGCGAGCGCATCGATCGTGCTGCGCCGGATCTCCACGACGTGGGTGTTGACACTCTTGAGCGATGAGCGAACATTGCCGCCGAACCGTGTCACGTGGGCGATGCCCGTGTTGGTATCTACATCGTCGTGGAAGACGACGTAGACCGCCATGATCGGATCGCTTGGGTTGGTGTTGTCCACGATGGTCCAGGGCAACGGCTGGCCGTCCTGGAGCATGGGGTCGACCTTCCAAGCGCCTTGGATCGGGCGGACGCTGGCGATGCTTGCAACCTGCATCGCCGCCATCGGCTTGACATCGCTCAGTCTCGCAAAGTAAGCGTTGCTGCCGAGATAGCTCAGCAGACGCACGCCCGCGGCGTCGAGCGCGGCGCGCTGCTCGGGCGTCACCGGCGCATCAAACTGCATCACCACACGCGAGGCATCGGGCCGAGCGGCGAGCGTGAGCATCGACTGGGCGACCTGCTGTGCGCCCATGACGATGCGCTGCTGGTCCGGCTGGCTGCGGAACGAGACCTGTCCGAGTGCCACACTGTGGCCCGCGGCAAGCGCAATCGCTGAACATAGAAACGCGCCATAGGACCCGAAAACTCTGTTCTTTCTCATCCGGGATTCTCCTTAGTCTCCATCCGCCCGCGGCGATAGCGTTCGCCTCGCGATCAACATACTCGAATCTGCGAGATCACACCAAGGTTTGACGGTAACTCCCGGGGCCTGAATCGACTTGAACGGGTGACATTTGTCGCCTGAAAAAGCAGACGCTGGCCACCTATTTAGATTTGCTTGCTTCCCAGGATCAAAGCAGGTGGCGAAATCAGCCGGGCCAACGACGGCGGTTGGAGCGCGAAGCACCCCGGGCAGGACTCGAACCTGCGACCTGCGGATTAGAAGTCCGCTGCTCTATCCAGCTGAGCTACCGAGGCGACGGAACAAGTGTATGGTTGCACCGGACGCACAGGAAACTCAAGGGGGTGCCGCATGGATCGCTCGTATGCCCGTTTGATCGCCCGCTGGGCCTTCGCGACGGTATTGGGTCTTGCCGCCAGCGTGCATGCCCAGGGCCAAGCCGCGACGCCGCCTGGCTCACCTTCGGCGGCAACTCTCCGCGTTGCCACGTTCAACATCTGGGACGTCCGGACCGGTGACCTGAAACGGTCGGACCAGCCGCGGGTGCGGGCGATCGCCGAGACGATCCAGAGGCTGCGGCCGAACGTCATCTTGCTCAACGAGATCGCCTACGACCAGCCGGGAGCGCCTGGGGTCGCCGCAGGTGATGTGCCGGGCCAGAACGCGCGGCGGTTCGTCGAGAACTATCTCGCCAAGCCCCAAGCCGAGGGGCTTGCGCCGATCGAGTATCAGGTGTTCATGGCCGCGGTCAATACGGGCCAACCGAGCGGCTTTGACCTGGACAACGACGGCGAGGTTGTCACGAGTTTTCCCCTGCCCGCACCGGCAAACGCCGACGGCACGCCGGGCGAACAGAGTGAACGCGGGAGAGCCTACGGCAACGACTGCTGGGGATTCGGCACATTCCCAGGGCAATACGGCATGGCCTTGCTCGTCGACAAACGCCTCAAGATCCAGACCGAGGACATCCGCACATTTCGCTTGTACCCGTGGGAGTACATGCCCGGCGCCCTGCTGCCGACCAATGAACAGGACGAGCCCTGGTATGACAAGGAAGAACTGAGCTTCATGCGACTCAGTTCCAAGAGCCATTGGGATGTGCCCATCAAGCTTGGCAACGGCAGCGTGGTGCACATGCTCTGCAGCCATCCGACGCCGCCGGCCTTCGATGGGCCCGAAAACCGCAACAAGAAGCGCAATCACGACGAGATCCGCTTCTGGCGTGACTACATCGCGGGCGCGAGCGCAATCGTGGATGACGAGGGCAAGCCCGCGGGGCTTCGTGACGGATCGTTATTCGTGATCCTGGGCGATCTGAACGCCGACTCCAAGGAGGGCACGGGGATCGCGAATCCAATCACCGACCTGCTCCTGGCCAACCGGCGGATCGGCAAGACCGACTCACCTGTTGCGAATCCTCCCCCGGGAACCAATGAGGACCTTGACGCCACCGACACGGCCACCTTCGGCAAGCAGGCCGACTATGTCATCCCCTCGGCGGAGATCGAGATTCTCCGCTCCGGAATCTGGCGTCATAGCCCATCCAACTGGCCGCACGGCTTCCCATCGGACCACTTCCCGGTCTGGATGGAACTTGAGGTCCCTGCCCGCCGCTGAGAGCGGCAAGGATCGCCATTGGGCGAGGCTGATCGAACAATCGCACCCGCCTACCATTCCTGCCAAACCGCATCCTGTGCGGTCTGACCGGAATCCGGAGTCTGGTCAAGGGACGGAGAGCCGCATGAGCCGAACATCGCCGGTCACAGTTGGCCTGCCGCTCACAACCACATCCACGCGCTCGGCGATCTCGGCGATTGTCGAGACCACCAAGCCCCGCATCACGCGCATGGTCGTGGTGACGGCCGTGATCGGACTGGTGCTCGCGGCGCTGAGCTCGACCCAACTCGCGTGGATGGAACTGGGCTACCGCCTCTTCGGCGTAGTGCTCGGAACATCCCTCTCGGCGAGCGGCGCCAACAGCCTGAACCAGTGGTGGGAACGTGCTCGCGATGCCAGGATGGATCGCACAAAGAACCGACCGATCCCCGCAGGGATTATCTCGGCCCGCGCCGTTCTTTGGGCCGGCCTTGGGATGTCCGTGTTAGGAGCGCTGGTGCTCTGGGTGATCAATGGCCCGGTGCCCGCAGCCGTGGCGATGGCATGCACGCTCAGCTACGTCTTGGTTTACACGCCCATGAAGGTGTGGTCGCCCTGGTCCACGCTCGTGGGCGCGATTCCAGGTGCACTGCCGCCGTTGATCGGCTGGACCGCGATCAGCAACCCCGCCAACTTTGTTTCGGCAACCGAACTCGCGGGGCTCAGCCTCGTGCTGATCATGACCATCTGGCAACTGCCCCACTTCCTGGCGATCGCCTGGATGTACCGCGAGGACTACGCC
>JAJDDL010000162.1 GCA_029260335.1 Phycisphaerales bacterium
ACCTTGCGCGCCCGGACCGAGAGATGCAGGTCGCCAACCGGACGGCCGAGGACTGTCTCCTTGCCCGAACCCTTGAGCTGCTCCATGAAATGCCGGCGAGCCGCACGGTGCGCGTCTTCGAGCCCTTGGCCCAAACGCAACCCGCGAGCATCGAGCATCTTCTTGATCTCTTCGAGGCTGCTCTCGCCGAAGTTCTTGTAGCTCATCAACTCCGCCTCGGTGATCTTGAGCAGATCGCCAAGCGAGCGGATGTTCATCTTCTTGAGGCACGTCCTGGCGCGAACCGAGAGCTCGAAGTCGGTGACAGGGGTATCCATCAGCGCCCGGCGCTTGACCAGATCCCGATCCGGATCCTCTTCGATGACCATGTCCTTGCTGGCCCGCACGTCCTTGAGGAACAGGTTCGCGCGTGCGTGGTTGGGCCTGGTCTCCAGAACCTGGCGCAGGCAGCGCTCGGCTCGGACGTAGTCGCCCTGGTCCTCATAGACCACCGCAAGATTCATCAGCGCGTTCAGGTGCGCGGGGGCCATCTCGACGCAACGCTCGTACATCGCGACCGCTTCGTCCTCTTCGCCCAGCAGGTCCAGGTGATACGCAAGCTTGAACATCGCCTCGGCGTTCGCCGGGTCCGCCGTCACCGCTTTGTGCAGTTCGCCTACGACGTGCTCGCGGTCGCCCGCGCTCTCGGCGTTGATCGCCGCCACCAGATGCGACTGGGCAGCCTTCTCGTCGCCCCTGTTCGCACCGATCACCATGTCCATCGGGTCATTCGCCATGCATGCCTCCGGTAAATTTCGAACAGAATCCTAGGTCAGAAATCGTCCCACCTCAAGCGTTCTCAGAGGGCCCTAGGCGTCCTCAGACCCCGAATTGACCAGTTCGATCCGCCTCCAAGGCCCCTTGAGGAACCGCAGGAGCATCGCCAGGCCCAACAGAATGATGTAGACGCTCGCAGCAATCCAGGGCCCGATCGAGCCCAGTTCGGGCGTCAGCTCGATCATCAACAGCCCGCCGCCCACGATGAAGACCCACGACAAAATGACGGTGATGACCCCAGGCCAGATCGTGTCGCCCGCACCTCGAAGTGCCCCCGAGAAAGTGATCGCGGTCGCATCGAAGAGTTGGAAGACCGCCGCGGCCACCATCACCAGCGCCCCGACCCGGACCAACTCATCGATCTGTTCCGGCCCGAGATCATGCGCAAAGAACCGAACCAACGGCTCTCGAAAGATCACGAAGAGCAACGCGCACAATCCCATGTAGCCAAGCGTGAGACGCAAACCCAACCACGCGCGCTTGGCCGCCAGGTCGGGCCTGCCCATGCCCATGCACTTGCCCACCACCGCGGTTACCGCGATCGAAATCCCAATCGCCGGCATGAACGACACGTGCATGTAGCGCAGCGCGATCCACCCGGCCGTGTTCGCGAGCTTGCCCGCCTGCTCTGCCGCCGGCGCATCGATCGCGACACCGAGGCGCTCGGCCGCCCCGATCTTGCCCGCCACCGGCACCAGGAACACCAAGAGCAGCGCCCAACAGATGATCTCGTTGAACATCATCAACCCGCCCGGCCAGCCGAGCTTGATCACATCCCGGATCGCCGCACGATCCGGTCGCATCGCCTTACGCGTCGCGTATCGATCGTTCATGCGCTTGCCAAGAAAGACCGTCATCGGAATTGCAAGCTCAATCGCGGTTCCGATGACCGTGCCGATCGCGGCCCCGGCGACACCCAAGGGCTCTAGACCGATTGCCACCGCAACAGAGCGGCACGCATCGCCGATCGCATCCAATGGCGCAAGCCCCGTGTGCGGCATGCCCGAAGTGCCGAAGATCAACACGATATTGGCAAACGCGTTGACAATGTTGCCTGTAATCGCGGCGACCATCACCACGCCCGCCTTGTGCATGCCGTAGAAGTAGTTGCTCAGCCCTCGCGTCGCAATCGTCAAGAACGCGCCGAACACCAGGATCTGCGCGTAGGACGTCTCCAACGCCACCAGGTCGGGCGCATGACCCAACCTCTCCATGCCGAAGATCATCGGCAACACCAACCCATAAGGAACCAACGCCAACGCCCACACGGCTGAGAGCCACAGCGCAGTCCACGCGTACGCCGGGCCTCGCTCCGAACGCCCCGCGCCGAGATTCTGCGCGACGTACGTGTTCACGACGGTGAGCACGCCGAACATGAACGAGATGGGAAGCCACGCCGCGACCCCGCCGTTGCCTTGGGCCGCGATGTAGATCGGGCTTGGCGGATCGATATGAGCGACCATCTTCGCGTCGATGAACTGCATGACCGTGTAGCTGGTCATCGTCACCACGCCCGGCATCGCGATGCGGAGCATCTCGGCGAGCGGGCGCTCCTTGACAACCACCGGTCCACATTCCGGACACGACGCGTCCTTGTCGAGCGCCGAGAGATCATGTCCGCAGGTCTGGCAACGGCGCATGGATACCTTGTATTCGTCCGTTGCCATCGAAGTTCCATGCACAAGAAGAGCCGAACGACTCAGAATGGAGCACGCTCGGCAAGGGGCAATATTAGGCGGATGCCCTTGCTCCTCGCCCATCGGACCGACCGGCTCGGGTGATCGCCATCCGGATCGCGAGCCGGATCGCTTCGACCATCGAGCTCTCGCTCGCCTTGTTCTGGCCCGCGATATCGAACGCCGTCCCATGATCGGGGCTCGTCCGGACCGTCGGCAGGCCCAGCGTCACATTGACCGCCCGATCCCAATCCAAGAGCTTGACCGGAATCAGCCCCTGATCGTGGTACATCGCCACCACAAGGTCAAACTCGCCCGCGAGCGCCCGCTGGAAAACCGTGTCGCCCGGGAACGGGCCCCGGACATCGAAGTCCGATTCCTGGGCAAGGCTGATCGCCGGCTCGATGATCCGGGTTTCTTCGTCGCCCAACTCCCCCGATTCGCCCGCGTGGGGGTTGAAACCGCAGACCGCGATCCTCGGCCGAGATATCCCAAGCCCTATACACGCCTCGTGGGCCAGATCGATCGTGTCGAGGACGCGCCCGATCGTGAGCACGTTGCGGACATCCATCAACGGCACATGAGCCGAGGCGAGCACAACCTTGAATCGGGGCGAGACGAACATCATCGCGCTCCGCCGAGCACCCAATCGCCTCGCCAGCAGCTCGGTATGTCCCGGATACTTGCCCCGCCCGGCGAGGCTCCAGGCCTTCTTACTGATCGGCGCGGTCACGATGCCGCTCGCTGCGAGTGGGTCGTGGGCCGGCCGCTGAGTGTCACGGATCGCCGATTCGACAAACTGGAAGCTCAGCTCACCGGAGACTTTGGAATGCACCCGGGAGAACCCCGATGTGTCGGATTGACGCACCAGAACCACATCTTGATCCAATGCAGACGCGATCAGCCGCTCGTCGGCTTCGACGCCCCACCAATACGGGTCAATCCCGGCCTTCTCGGCGGCCTCGGCGAGCGCGGACTCGACTCCATAAACCCGAAAGTGTGCGATCTGGCGGAGTTCGGGATTGGCCAGCGCCTTGACGACAACCTCCGGGCCGATCCCGCCGGGATCTCCCAAGCTAAGTGCAATCACGGGCCGAGTTGGACGTCTTGCTGGCATCTTGGTCCATAATAGATTCCAACTATGGAAAGACATCGAGAATGTGCGCGATCTAGAAACCAAACAAGTGTGTGCAGCGGATTCTCTGATACTTCCGCTATTCTGTGGAAGTTCTCGTAGGCTCCAAGCCAAGTCCGTATAATGGCGACTGAGCCTGATCGTGTAGAGGTGAGCATGGTGGGTCGCAAAGACAAGCCGCAGACCGGGTCGCGCGTCCTGCTAGATGGCCGCCAGGACTGGACCGAGCCCAACCGGGTGCAGGCGGTCTACGCAGAGTGCTTGCGATTGGTCCGCCGAGCCGGCAGCTTTGCGGTCGACCTCCGGGACGTGAGAGTGATGGATTCCAAGCTCATCGCGTGTCTGATTGCGATCCAGCGCGAGGCCACCCGACGTGGCGCCAAGGTGACGGTGCTCGCCTCAGACGCGGCTACTAAATGGATGGATACGTGCATGGTCCGCCAGTTCATGGTGACCTGACCCGCGCCAAATCCAGAACTAGTTCTCGTACCCAAACCGGCCAAATCAAACTCTGAATATCGCCCCGAGCTTCTTGCCCAACAGTGCCGATGCGCCCACGAGCGTAACGCTCAGCAGCGCCATGCCCCAGACGCCCATCGCACTGGCGATCGCGGGCCCATCGCCGAGCCTGCCCATGAACGCGAGGATCGCCTTGGTGAGCGGGTAGTGCCGAGCCTGCTGCGCGAGGATGAGCGAATCGCTGACCTCGAGCATGCTGAAGCTGAAGACCAGGAGCGAGCCGGCGATCAGGTTGGCCAGGATCAGGGGCAAGACCACCTTGCGTATCGCAAGTGTCTTGCTCGCGCCGAGGTTGATCGCCGCCTCTTCCAACTCGCCCGAGGTCTGCTCCAGGCCAGATACCGTCGAACGCACGATGTATGGCAATCGCCGCACGGCGTAGGCCACAATCAACAACGCGAACGGATTGGGCGCAAGCGATGGATCCTCGGTCGAGACCGTGCCCACCACGCCAAACAACTCCGCAAGCCCGCCCATGCCATGGCTCACGAGCCAATCGCGGATCTGAGGAAACGGTGCCCGGAGCGTCATCGCGACATAGCCGAACGCGAGCACCAGCCCCGGCACCGCAAGCGGGAGCATGACCATCGAATCGAGCAGGTTCCGCCCTCGGACCTTGGTACGCACGATCAGATACGCAATCAGGATCCCCAGTCCAATATTGAGAACCACGGCACCAACTGAGAGCACGATGCTGTTGCGGATAGCACTGAACGCGTCATCGCTCCCAAGCGCAAGCCGGAAGTTCTCGAGCGTGAATCGCTCGGGGAGTACGGTCCCGTACCAATCGGCGCTCGGCGTCAAGCTCGTCAGCACCACGCCTATATGGGGCGTGATCGCCAGGATCGTGACGAGCCAAAACGCACCCGAGGCGATCACGCCTGCGATCGGAGAGAGCGAACGCTCTCCCCCGGCACGCGAGGCCTTTGAATACATCGCGTAGCCCTTGCGACCGAAGACCGCCCTGCCCAACGCGTAGCTGCTCACCGCGACCATGAGCAGGATGATCGTCAGGGCATAAGGCTCAGCCGAGGTCTCCACCTGTGCCAGGCCCTCGAAGATCTGCACCGGGGTCACCCGCCCATAGTCGAACATCAAGGGCGTGCCGAGTTCGGTGAAGCTCCAGATGAACACGATCGTCGCGCCCGCGAACAAGCCGGGGCGGATCAAGGGCAGGGTGATCTTGAAGAATCGACGAGCCCAGCCGGCTCCGAGATTCTCAGCCGCTTCATCAAGTGCGGGGTCGAGGTTGGCAAGCGAAGCGGCGGCGTTGAGGTAGATGATCGGATACAGATGCAGCGCCTGCACCACGACGACGCCCCAGAACCGGGCGTCGCCCAGGACATCGAACTCGGTGCCGAGCAAGGCGTTGAGCGCCCCCTCGCGCCCGAGAATCGCCCGCACGCCGATCGCCCCCACGAACGGCGGCAGGATCATCGGCACCAGGATGAGCGAGGTCAGGGTCTTCTTGAACGGGAACTTGTAGCTGGCACCCAGGATCGCCAAGGGCAGGGCGATCACAATCGAAATAGTCGTGGTCGCGATCGCGATCTTAAACGCGTTGCCAAGCCCCTCGACCAGCGAGGGGTTCTTGAAGACCAGGATCAGGTGCTCGAGCGTGAAGCCTCGGCCTGTGGTTGGGTCGGCTGCAAGCCCGCCGCGAACCGTCAGGGCGATCGGATAGAGCAGGAGCATGGCGAGCAGCAAGACAACACCCACCAGCAACAGCTGCGGGCCAACCCTGCGTGGACGAAATCCTGCCATGGGACCGCGAGTGTAGCTAGACCGGCGGATTCAGCGGTGCCGAGCCCAGAGTCTGGATCGTCAATCGCCCCGGCTCGCGTCGCGAGAGGTAATCCAGCACGCGATCCATCGTGACCGCGTCGATCTCCGCCGCGACCTGCTCCAAGGTCCTGGGCTTGTCTCGCCGGTGGATATCGCCCGCGAGCGAACTTGCCCGAGCGGCGGTGCTCTCGCCTGCGAACACCACGCGAGACTTCATCCCGATGATCGCCCGCTCAAACTCCTCCTCGGTGATGTCGCGCCTGGTATTGATCCGATCGAGCTCGGACAGCAGCACGTCGAGCGACTCCTGGGCACGCTCGGGCCCGGTTCCGACGTACGCGGCGACCGTGCCGAAGTCGCGACTGGGCGCGTACGAAGACTGGACGGTGTAGCAGAGGCCTCGCTTCTCTCGCACCTCGGTGAAGAGTCTGCCGCTCATGCCGCCAGACAGAACGCTTTGAACCGTGCTCTCAAGAATCGCATCGTCATGCGCGGCAGGGGGAGCATCGTGCAGAACGTCGATCTGCACTTGATTGGATTGGTCCATCTCGTGGTGGTATCCGCGTTCACCCTGATGATCGATCTCGATCTGACCTGCAGAACCGTTCCAATCGGAGAAGAGCGACTCGAGCCTTGCTTGCGTCGCGTCAGGATCCACATCGCCGGCGATCGCGAGGATCGAGCCTTCGGGCATGGCCAGACGCGACCACCAACTGACGATGTCTTGCCGTGTAATCGCGCGAAGCGATGCTTCTGTGCCGTAGCCCGAGCGATTGATCGGCGGAGCCATGTGGTGCTCGCGAGCGAGCAACGCACAACGCTCGCGAGGGTCATCGGCAAGCGAGGCGAGCGATTGCAAGGCCAACTCACGCGTGGGCTCGATGCTCGCCTCATCGAAGAGGGGCTCGCGGACCATCGAAACGAGCAGATCGAGGCTCTGATCGAGGCGTGAGCCCATCGCACGCATGGAGATCGAGGTGAACAGCGTGCGGGCGTTGGCCGAGCGAGAGACGCCCAGAGCGTCGAACGCGTCGGTTTGCTGCTTGGAGTCCAGTTCGCCGGCTCCGCGGAGCAGCAACTCGGACCACATCGCGCTCAATCCGAGCAGCTCGACGGGCTCACGCGCGTTGCCCGCAGGCAAGAGCAGGGTCACACCAACACTGCGAACTTCGCTCATTCGCTCAATCGCGACGCGTAATCCACAAGAGAGTGAAAAAAAATTTACTATTGTCACGGGCGACTCCTCTTCGCGATTCTCCGCCGACCACGCGTGTCGACGAACAGGAGTCTAGCGATCGTTTGCGTGGACGCGCAACGCCATCATGAGCGAGTCATCGCACAAGCACGCGCATCGAACGCCCGAGAACGCAAAAACCGAACGCGCTGCGTTCTTTCACGAACTCGTAGCGATCTTGTAGACAACTTTCGGCTTCTTGGAGGGTTGTAGATGGGTGTCATGTACTTGCAAGAGCTGTGCGCGCGATCGATGGTCGCACTAATCGGGATATCGATGATGCGTGATGACCTCGTGCAACCGGCTGGTGCGCACGCGCTTGATGCGCGGTTCAGGGAGGTCTCAAACACTACTCGACAGGTTGACAAGTGGTGCGTGTTGCGCGCATTTGGGTATGTTCCACAACATGTCGTGTGCTAGTTGTCTCAAGAAACGTGTACGACGCCTCCGATAGGAGGCAGTAGAAGCGCAAGATTGGCGTGGCGCTGATCGCGCAATCGGAAGGGTCCGAGACCGACCCGAGAACCAGGAGATCGAATATGGCGAAGAAGAAAGCAACGCGGAAGAAAGCTTCCCGCAAGAAAGCGGCGAAGAAAACCACCCGCAAGAAGGCAACCAGGAAGAAGGCCACTCGCAAGAAGGCCGCCAAGAAGACCACGCGGAAGAAGGCCACTCGCAAGAAGGCAACTCGCAAGAAGGCAACTCGCAAGAAGGCAACTCGCAAGAAGGCAACCCGCAAGAAGGCAACTCGCAAGAAGGCGACACGCAAGAAGGCAACTCGCAAGAAGGCCACACGCAAGAAGGCCACACGCAAGAAGGCCACACGCAAGAAGGCCACTCGCAAGAAGGCCGC
>JAJDDL010000163.1 GCA_029260335.1 Phycisphaerales bacterium
GGTCTGGAAGACCCGGGCGTATCGAGCAACAGCGTCAGACATGGCCCGGCCCTGGCCGATGGTCAGGCTCAGGGGTTTCTCGCCGTACACGTCCTTGCCTGCGCGAACCGAATGCACGACGTGGAGCGCGTGCCAATGGTCGGGCGAACCAACGATCACAGCGTCGATGTCATCGCGCGCGAGCAACTCGCGATAGTCGTTGTACGCGTCGCACGTGGCGTACTCGCTATTTCCCATTGCCTCAACGTATCGGCGATCGACCTGAGCCTTTGCCTCGTTGCGTCGGGCTCGGTCGGGATCGCAGACCGCGAGCATCTGCACGCCTGGCCTATTCATGAGCCCGTTCATGTTGCCCCGGCCCATGCCGCCGCAACCGATGAGGCCCATCGTGATGCGGTTGCTCGGTTGGACGCCCCCGAACGCCGATGTGCGGTTCGTCAGGATGTACGGAGCGCCGAGGGCACTCGCGGACGCGGCGATGAATCGCCGACGGCTCAGGGGACTCTGTTGTTTCTCTTGCATTGTCTGCTCGTTGTTGCTGCTCAGTTGTGAAAAGGAGTGTTGAAACAAAAAGCGACCGGCTGGAAGCCGGTGCTACCGAATCTACATGCGGAAGTCCCAGCCTTCGCGGTATTCCTTGGAGATCAAAGCCGTCGCCTCGGGCGAGTTCGGGAATCGCAGGTTCTCACCGTCGAACTCGTGCTTGCCGCCGAGGCGTTGGGCGATGCATCCGAGCAGGATGGTCTCGGTGAATGGCCCGGAGTACGCGAAGTTGCCCTTGGGATGATCAAAGGGCTTCTCGCCGATGCACGCGCGGTACCACTCGCCGTGATGCCCATCCTCGGAACGCTCGATCATCTGCGGCGGCGGGCCGAAGTCGGCGTGCTTGCTTTCAGGTAGCAGCTTCGGCGGGCTCTTGGCGTTGGGCATCGCGATCATCTTGCCGCGTGTGCCGATATAGAGCGCGCCCTCGGCGGTCAGGTCCTGGCCCTCGGGCAGTTCTTCGGGACGCGGCGGCTTGTTGCCGCCATCGTGCCAGTACAGATCAAAGCCTCGCTTGGTCCCCCGGTCGGGGAAAACAAACTTCACCGACGTGTTCTGATTGAAACTCTCGGCTTCCCTGAACGCGTAGCCATCGACGAGTTCGATACTCGAAGGCGAGCCCGGCTGCATCGCCCAGTACACCGCGTCTACCTCGTGGCACGCCATGTCGCCCAGGGCCCCGGTGCCAAACTCCCACCAGCCCCGCCATGCGAACGGGTGATACTCGCGTTCCAGGAACGGCCGCATCTTCGCCGGGCCAATCCAGGCGTCCCAGTTCAGCCCCTCGGGGACCGGATGTTCGCCCGCAGGGCGCGAACGCGACTGGGGCCAGACCGGGCGGTTGGTCCAGATATGGGCCTCGCGCAGGTCGCCGATGGCGCCGCCGAGCAGGTAGTCGATCGTGAGACGCAGATTGTGCGTCGCGTGCATCTGGTTGCCCATCTGGGTGGCGACCTTGTACTTCTTGTGAGCGAGCGCGAGTTGGCGAGCTTCCCAGATCGTGTGAGTCAGCGGCTTCTGGGTGTACGCGTGCTTCTTCTCCATCATGGCGATGATCGTGGCGGGGTAGTGGTGGTGGTCGGGCGTGCCGACCATGACCGCATCGATCTCCGCCATGTGCTTGTCATACATCCGCCGATAGTCGGTGTAGCCCACGGCTTCTGACCAGCGGGTCGCGCACGCCCCAAAGCGGCTCTCGTCGGCGTCGGTGTAGCACGTACACCCGGCTCCCAACTGCTCGAGGATCGGAATGTGCTGGCTCGATGCGATGCCGCCTACCCCGATGTAGGCGACGTTCAGCCGAGCGTTTGCCCCCATGACCCGGGCGTAGGACGAGGCGGACATGGCCCAGGCGGCGCCCACGCCGCCCGCGGCGGTCCGGAGAAACTGACGACGAGTTGTTGGATTCTGGCTCATGCTCGCGAGTGTACAGGCTCGCCCGGCCCATCGGGAGGCGAAATCGCATGTCAGAACCGCGTGCGTGAGCACGCGGGCCTTTGGTGTCAAGGCAACTGAGTCGAATCCACTCCCTTGGTGCCGATCGGAGAGTCCTCGGTTCTCTTGAGTCTCTCCCCGAGATGCGAATCCCAGGTCCGCATGCTCACGCACGCGGCTCCGAAAATCCCGCTATCCCACTTCCGAGAGTCGGTAGCATGCACCGATGCGCCATCTTTCCCTGCTGCTCTTCCTGTTCCTCGCCCAGGCAAGCTTCGCCGACGAACGCCCGAACATCCTGCTCGTGCTCATCGACGACCTCGGCTGGCAGGATCTGTCGGTACCGCTGCATGACGAACCGACCCCGTTCAACGAGCGGTATCGCACGCCCAATGTCGAGCGATTGGCACGCGAGGGCATGCGATTCACCAACGCCTACTCGTCCTCGCCGGTCTGCACGCCGACGCGAACGAGCATCATGACCGGAATGAGCCCCGCGCGATCTCAGATCACCTACTGGACGCTCCAGAAGGATCGAGACACCAGTGGAAACCACCCGATTCTCAAAGCCCCGTCTTGGCGGCTCAACGGCCTGCAACCAGGCGACGTCACCTTGCCCGCGCTGCTCTCTGCATCCGGCTATCGCACCATCCACGTCGGCAAGGCCCACTTCGGCACGCACGACACGCCCGGTGGAGATCCCACGAATCTGGGGTTCGAGGTCAACATTGCCGGGCATGCCTCGGGCGGGCCCGCCAGCTACTACGGCACCCAGAACTTCTCGCTCGTCGGACGCCAGGGCAAAGAACTCGGATCGGCACAGAGCGTCTGGGATATCCCGGGCTTGGAGAAATACCACGGCCAGGACATCTATCTCACCGAAGCCTTGGCGATCGAATCAGTGGCGGAGATCGAGCGAGCGTCTGCCGATGACGTGCCGTTCTACATGAACTTCGCGCCGTACGCCGTGCACGCGCCGATCATGGCGAACAAGAGGCTCCTGGAGCACTACCCGGGCATCGATCCACGCGAAGCCGCGTACGCGACGATGATCGAGTCTTATGACATCGCTCTGGGCGAGTTGCTGGACGCGTTGGAACGCACGGGCGAGCTCGACAACACCGTCATCATCTTCCACTCTGACAACGGCGGGCTCAGCGCCCACGCCCGAGGCCCTGCGCCCGACGGCTCATCGGCTCACACCCACAACGCACCGCTCCGCTCGGGCAAGGGCTCGGCGTACGACGGCGGCACGCGCGTGCCGATGATCGTTCGTTGGCCGGGTGTCGTGGAATCCGACGCGATCAGCCACCTGCCGACGATCAGCCACGACCTTTTTCCGACGATTCTCCAGATCGCGTCAGTGCAGATTCCGCCCGAGCATCGACCTCAGGTAGACGGGCGCGATCTGACGCCCTTGCTTCGCGGCGAGCCGACGGATCTAGTGGATCGCAGTTTGATCTGGCACATGCCGCACGAGTGGGGGCCCAACGGCCCGGGGATCGACCCGTTTAGCTCGGTGCGAGTGGGGCCTTGGAAGCTGCTCTATTTTCACGCGGATCAGCGGTTGGAGCTTTACAACTTGGATGAAGATCTGGGCGAGACCGAGGATCTCGCGGATTCTCAGGTGCTCGTCGTGCGCCGGCTGGCTGGCATCCTGGAACGGCGATTGCGAGAGGTGCAGGCTGGACTTTCCATCATTAAGGACTCAGGACAGCCGGTGCCATTGCCCTTGGAGGCCATGCGGCAGGCCCCATAGTTTCCACTTGGCACGGATTCGGCCCGTCCCGGTAAAGATCCGAACCCAAACAGGTTACAATACGAATCGGAATACGCCCGCCACGCCTTGGCGGCAGCTAGTGATTCCTCAGCCTCACAAGAAGGACCGCCCCAAATGCATAGCGATCGCCATCTCGGATTGGCCCCGTCTGAGACCTTTCTTGTCGAGACCCTGGAAGCTCGGGTCTTGCTGAGCGGGACGGATTTCGCCGAGGCCATCTCCGTGGACGCGGAGATGAACCGCCAAGGCGTGACCGTGGTTCGCGCCGATATCGCCGAGAGCGGTGAATGCGATCTGTACTCGTTTACTGCCAGAGAGTCCGGCAATCAGCGCCTCGTGCTGCGCGATCTCAATGACTCGGGGCTCAACGGCACGCTCACGATCTTCAACAGCGAAGGCGAGATTGTCCGCCAGAAGGATGTCACCGGCCCGGGTGGGCGAGAGATCGGCCAGTTCACCGCCGATCGCGGCGAGGTCTTCTTCGTGGAAGTCGGCGGCGCGACTGGCGGCGTGACTGGCGACTATCGATTGCGCGTGAGGACCGAGCCGGGACCGATCCCTGACTCTTTGCAAGACTCAGCGGTGCGGATTGATAGTGCGTTCGATGACGGCAATGGCACGACGGCCGTCGTTCAGTCGACTATCGCCGGTCTTGATCACGCCCGCGCGTTCTCCTTTACAGCGCGAGATAACGGCACCGCCGGCTTCATCCTCCGCACGAGCGCGGGCGGGTTCACCACATCCCTGGATGCGAAGATGATCATCGCCAACGAGGCAGGTGAGCTGCTTCGGATCAAGAACAAGCGAGCGGGCGGCGGACGAGAAGAAGCCCGGATCGATGTTGTCCTTGGCGAGGAGTACTTCATTCTCGTCTCGGGTGTCTGGGGCGAAGATGTCGAGGGAGACTTTCGACTGCGCGTGAGGGCCCCTGCGGGCGATCCGCCAGCGATCGTGATCGGGGGCATCCCGGTGGAGGACGCCTCGCCTTTGGACGTCGTGAGCACCCCCGAGGGTCTGCGGCTGCAGACAGGCGCGGGCCTCCAGATGACGGTGTTTGATCTCTCCGACAACACCGTGACCGCGTTGCCCGACTTTGACTCGTTGACTCCGGCAGCGCGAAGCGTTATCACGAATGTGAACTTCGCCGAGACCACTGACGACACCTTCGGCATCGGTTTGAGCGACAACTTCGGGCTCGTGATTGAGGGCCTGATCGAGGTCGATCTGACGACGAACTGGCAGTTCTCGACCGAATCCGATGAGGGATCCAGGCTCTACATCGATGGACAACTCGTTGTCGAGAATGACGGGCTCCACGGGATGACGACCGTGTCGGGCGATATCGATCTCAATGCTGGTTTTCATACCATCCGGCTTGAGTATTTCGAGGCGACCGGGTCTTCGGGGCTCGTCCTGAGAATCGCCGGAACCAACCAGGTCTTCAACGTGGTGGGCGCCGATGTGCTCTCGACGAACGCCCTCGTCCACGACGCGTTGGCCGGCAGTGCGCTGTACTCTCTGACATCGACCCAGGCGGGCGAGTTGCCGCTCCAACTCGACTCGATGTCAGACGCCAACGGCGTGCTCGGATTCTA
>JAJDDL010000164.1 GCA_029260335.1 Phycisphaerales bacterium
TGCCGACGACTTCTTCGCCTACCTCGACCTGTTCGTCGCCGACGATGCCGGCGCGGATATCACAGGCAACGGCGTGATCGACGCTGATGACTTCTTCGCCTTCCTCGACCTGTTCGTCCAGGGCGAGGTCAGCCCCTTCCAACTCGAGATGGTCTCGCGCAACTAACCGCACGAGTCAAAGCGCAGTCAACGAGCCGGCCGCCTCCAGATGGAGGCGGCCGGTTTTCTTTGAACTCCAGTCCCATCTAGCGAGCCAACAGCAGCCGATCTTGCTGGCGGTAGTTCGCGATGTACAGATCCAACTTGCCGTCGGCGTTCAAGTCGAGAATCTCGCAATCGATGCCATCGACGCTCACGTTCGGCATGAACCGCGCCGTCGCATCCACGAATGAGCCCTGGCCATCGTTCAGAAGCACGTGCGCCCGACCGGGGCTGAACTGTGCCTTGACGATATCGAGATCACCATCGCCATCGAGGTCTGCGAAGTCCGCGTCCACCGTGTTGCGCGACTCAAGCGAGATGCGTGACTCGGACTCATCGACGAACACACCGGACCCATCGTTGATAAGCAATCGATCGCGAGGATCATGCGCGCCTCCGCCGAAGCGGACATTGGCGAAGTACAAATCGAGGTCGCCGTCGCCGTCGACATCGCCCAGATCCGCTTCGCGTGTCATCTCGAGCCCAGGGCCCCGCAAAGGCAGGCGTGCATCGGTTTGGTCCTGGAAGACCCCGGCGACGTTGAGAAGCACCCGGTTGTCATCCTCGTTGGCGACGATCAGATCCAGATCACCATCCCCGTCGATGTCGCCGAGCTCAAGATCCTGGGTGATGTCCGATCGAGTGGGCAATCGCCCGGCGGATTCGTCTGCGAAGTTGCCTTCTCCGTCATTGACCAACAGTCGATTCTGGCCCGCGTTCCCGATCAAGATGTCGGGGTGTCCGTCACCTGTCAGATCCTGCGCAAGCATTGCATTAGAGGTGCCGGTGATGCCGCCGAGGCGTCCAGTTTCGAGCAAGAAGCGATCTTGGTCCGCCGCGAAAATCCACAACTCGTTCGTCTGGTTGTCCTCGCTCACGAACAGGATGTCGAGGAATCCGTCGCTATTAAAGTCGACGATCGCCACGTCTTCAGAATCAAAGGAAGGACGCTGCGCTCCAAGCAGTTGTGCCGAACCGTCGGTGAATGCGCCCGCGCCATCATTGAGCAGGATGACATTCCGGCCGAACTCGACCGCAACGACCAGATCCATGTCACCATCGGCGTCGATGTCCGCCGGACGGACATCCATGCTGTTGCCCTGGACCACTCCCGCCGGGAGGTTCTTGCTCGTGACATCCACGAACACCGTCTGCGCGTGCGCCCCAACGATCGGCTGTCCAAGTGCGACGCCTAGTGCGAGAAAGAGCATGGCTCACCTCCTCGCACCGGCTACAGGCCATCTCGGCCGAAGTTGCGTCCCAACGTCGCAGACCCGATCGCAAGTCATCCAAAGCGACATCGACGCCGAGAACTCTCATTCTTGACGTTCCTGATTCTGTGATCGATCCAATGAAAACGCGCCCGGCAGGACTCGAACCTGCAACCTCTGGCTTCGGAGGCCAGCACTCTATCCAGTTGAGCTACGAGCGCAGCGCCCCACATGCTAAGCCCCCCAGGCCGTCCAAGCAATCCACATAGACGCCCAGAAGTCCCCACCTCCAGATTCGCCTTCCAGCCAGCAATTCGCCGAAGAATCCGCATCTGGTTACCCGCATGAGACAGAACATCAGGCGAACAGGGGCGTCTCCCCTAACGTATATTCTGGGACGCCCCCGCCCCTCGCAACCGGCAGGAGTGTGCCGTGGTAGGGGCTTGGGAATCTTCGCCCGCTGAAACGGATTGATCCTGGGCAGGGTATCCCCGATGCTCTAGGGCACATAGAGGCCCGCCGTCAGGAGGATGACAAGCAAATGATACGAACCGCGACGACTCGTAGAGCCGCATGCGCTCTTCTCATGGGCCTAGCCCTATCGGTCCCCGCCGCAGCCGCGACGGCCACGCAACCGCTTCGGGGCACACAACCCCAGGGTCTCACGCGATGGAGTGGTTCGGTCTGGGAGGCCGCACGCAGCGGCAGCCATGTCCGCCTGAATGAGCTGCTCAACAACGCGCCCGCAGGGCTCGACGATGCACTGACCGAATCGATCAGCAAGTATCGCGCGAATATCCAAACGCGTGAGGACACCCGGAGCAAGGAGCGCGGAGAGGCTCTCGATTCGCTCCGCGAAATCCTCCGCAAGCCCGACATCTCCGATGTGGAGCTCAGCGAAGGCCTCGTCCACGCGATCAACCTCGAGCAGATCGCTCTCGATCCGGCCCAGATCTTTCGGATCCCCCAGGTCGAAGATATTGTTGGCAGGTCGGAGATCGCAGCCAGGGTCGCCGAGAACCGCGGCGACTGGCTCGTCGCCAACGAGCTGTACTACCGCCTGCACACCCTGTTCATGGACCGGGGCGGCGCAGAGTCCATCCGATACAAGGGCGATCTCGACCGGCTCAACCGCCGGCTGAGCATGATCCAGTTCTATGCCCCGCGCGAGCTCTGGCGCATGCGCAACGATCGCGAGCTCGCCGACGGCAACGATCCGTTGCCAGACTACGTCGACTTTGGCGAGAGCTACGTTGATCGCCTGACAGGCATCAACCAGCGCATGGTCCAAAGCGCGTTGCAGGAAGCCGCCTCCGGACACGTCGAACGCGTCGACGTTCGCAAGATGATCCTCAAGGGTCTTGAGGCGATGGAGGTCATGGTCACCACGCCCGAGCTTCGCGAGGGCATCCCCGCGCTCGGACGCGAGATCGCCAGAGAGCGATTCCTCGCCGATATCGCCCGCGAGCGCCGCAACGTCGCCGACCACGCCATCGTCACGCCCGGCATGGCCCACCAGACCCTCCGCGAACTGCTCCGCAACAACAGCACCTCCGGTCTCAACCTCATGGATGAGGCCATCATGCACGAGTACACCAACGGCGCGTTCGCCTATCTCGATGAGTTCTCAGGCGTCATCTGGCCCGACGAACTCCGCAGATTCGAGCGCAACACCAACGGCAACTACATCGGGGTCGGCATCCAGATCCAGATGAACGAGACGCGCGACATCATGGTCGTGACGCCTCTCGACGACACCCCGGCCTACCGCGCCGATATCCGCTCGGGCGATGTCATCAAGACCGTTAACGGCGATTCCACCGCCGGGCTCAGCATCAACCAGGTTGCCGACAAGATCACCGGCCCCGCCGGCACGAAGGTCAATCTCGGCATCGACCGTCCGAACCCAGATGACGCCGAGGCCGGCAGCGAATCGATCGTCATCCCCGTCGAGCGCCAGAACATCATCGTCAAGACTGTCAAGGGCTGGGAGCGTGAGAATGCAGCCGAGTGGAACTGGTTCATTGACGACGATCGCAACATCGGGTACGTCAGGCTCACCCAGTTCACCGGTTCCACTACGCGAGAGCTGCACCAAGCCCTCCGCGAGATGAATAGAGAAGGCTTGAGCGCACTCATCGTCGATCTGCGATTCAATCCCGGCGGGCTGCTCGATGAATCGGTCACCGTTGCCAACACCTTTGTTCCAAGTGGCCCAATCGTCGCGACCCAAGACGGCAACGGCAGACGCGATCCGAGGTCGCGCAACGCCAACCCCAGGGACGTTCGCGTGGAGGACATCCCCATCGTCGTCCTGGTCAACCAGAGCTCGGCCTCGGCAAGCGAGATCGTCTCCGGCGCTCTCCAGGACCACGCACAGAATGGCAGCATCGACGCCATCGTCCTCGGCAAGACAACCTACGGCAAGGGCAGCGTCCAGAACGTGTGGGCCCTGCCCGGCAGCCGCAGCGCCATAAAGCTCACCAAACGCTACTACGTCCTGCCCAACGGCCGCCTGATCCACAAGCGCCCGGGCGCCTTCGACTGGGGCGTCAGTCCCAACCTTGAGGTCACCATGCTCCCGAGCCAGACCTTCGACTCCGTGGTGCTCCGGCGCGAGGCCGACATGCTCCCGCTCGTGGGTGAGGTGGTCGCAGAAGGCCAGGCCGATCCGACCGAGCTGGTCGAAGGTGGCCTGGATCCGCAACTCGAAGCCGCGCTGCTCCTGCTTCGTGCACGAACGGCCGCCCAGACTCTCAGCAATCGCTGAGCACAAGCCGACCTCGTCCACAACTCGGGCCCACCGGGCCCGTGACAACCGATCGAAGTGGGGGCCCCAGGGCCCCCTTTTTCGTATCCCGTTCGCACCCGGTCTCCCTATAGTTGACTTGGACCTGTCCCAATCGCTCGCACCCCTGGCCCCGACGGAGCCCGTTATGCCCCAGTTGACTTCCAAGGCCCGCACCGGCGACCGGCCAAGCGACAAACTCTCCGACGAGACGCTCCTCGCCTGGCTCCGCGATATGCAGCTCATCCGCGAGTTCGAGACCCGCACCATGCAGGCCTACCAGCAGGCCAAGATCGGCGGCTTCTGCCATATCTACACAGGCCAGGAAGCCTGCGCCGTCGGCACCATCCGCTCGGTCGAGCACGACGACCCGGTCATCACCGCCTATCGCGACCACGGCCACGCCCTCGCTCGCAACATGGACCCCAAGGCATGCATGGCCGAGATGTTCGGCAAGGCCGCCGGCTGCGCTAAAGGCAAGGGCGGGTCCATGCACATGTTCGACAAGCCCAACCACCTCTACGGCGGGCACGGCATCGTCAGTGCCCAAACTCCCCTCGGTGCCGGACTCGCTTTCGCAGGTCGCTATGAGCTGGAAGTCCTCGGCACGGGCAAAAAGCGCGTTACCCTCTGCTATCTGGGCGACGGCGCACTCGATCAAGGCGCGTTCCACGAGGCACAGAACCTCGCCAGCCTCTTTGGCCTCCCGGTCATCTACGTCCTGGAGAACAACGGCTATTCCATGGGCACCGCCATCCATCGCCACACCGCCAATCACGAGAACCTCACCGATCGCGCCAAGGGCTACGGCATCCAGGCGATCAAGATCGACGGCTTCGACGTGCTCAACGTCTACGACCAGTTCAAGCCCTTCGCCGACGCGTGTCGCGAAGACCAGCGCCCGGGCTTCGTCGATCTTAAGACCTACCGCTACCAGGGCCACTCGATGTCCGACCCCCAGAAGTACCGCACCAAGGACGAGGTTGAGCAGTTCAAGGAAAAGGACGGCATCGCCGCGCTGGTCTCGCATCTCATGGGCGCCGACGACACCGGCGGCCGCGATTGTCTGAGCGAGGACGACTGGAAGCAGATGCAAAAAGAGATCCGTGATGAGGTCATGGCCGCGGTGAAGTTCGCCGAGCAGGCCCCCGAGCCCGATCTCGAAGAGCTCTATAGCGACGTCTACGTCAATCCCCAGCCGAATCTAAGTCCGATACGTGACTACGTCATTGGAACGAAGAACCCGCTGCTGTAAGCTCAGGGCGGAATGGCCAACAAAAAGAAAACGAAGAAGTCCGGACGCTCCTCGAGCAAGGCGGTTCCCTCGCAAGCCGCGAAGGAAACGCTCGACTATGTCGAAGCCCGGGTCGCGCGCAACGAGAACAACTTCTGGCAGATCGTGCGCAGCGGCTCGATCATGGTCAGCATCTTCGCGGGTGCGCCGGTTGTCTTGCTCATCCGATCCGAAGGCGAATCTCGATTGGTGATGGCCGTCGTTGTATTCGCGCTCGCGGCTGCATATGGCGCGACACTGTTCTATTCTCGCGCCCTGTCAAACTTCCGGAGCCGTCTCCGCGAGCTCTACAGACTGCGCGACATCGCCGAGACCGCGTTCCTCAAGAACAGACCGCAAGGTGAGCACCTGAAGCAGCAGATGCCGCCGATCGGCTCGGGTGTGATGCGAGCGTTTGTCGGTGCGAGCGAGTTCATCCGCTTCGCGTTCGGAATCAGCGCGATTCTCTGTTTGATATCTTTCGCAATCGAGCGTGACCAAGACCGGCTCATCTGGCGCCCCGACGTATGGCTCGTCGTTGTGTGCCTCGCGGCTCTGGTGACCTTTGGAGCCCTGGAGGTCTACGAGAGAAAGGACTCCAAGCCTCCTGCCGATTGAACTCCGGGGATGTCCGGCCGCACAGGACCGCCGCACATCGTGAGACAAGCAGATTGATCTGCTATGATGCCCCAACGAAGGAGCCGAGGTTACCCATGCCAAGCATCATCGTCGTCTCAGGCCCAAGCGAGGGCGACTACTACCCCCTCAAGGGCGCGACCATCGTCATCGGCCGCCAGGAATCCTGCCCGATCCAGATCGCCGATGATCGCATCAGCCGCAAGCACCTCCAGATCCGCAACGACGAGGGCAAGCACTTCGCCTTGGACATGAAGAGCGCCAACGGCGTGTGGATCAACGGCCGCAAGATGGACGCCGAGTGCGAGCTCGCCGACCAGGACGAGATCGTCCTGGGCGACTCCAAGGTCGTGTACAACACCGAGGAGTTCCCCGATCGCGAGAGCGCCTTCCTCCACTACAAGCAACGAGGCGAGCGCCACCGCTCCACCCTGCAACAGTAAACTCCTGGCACAATGCGGTGCCGTGGTATGAGCGAGTCCTCACGCGAATGCCACGCGGCATGAGCAATCGCGTCGAACCCGTCCGCTCCTGACGAACTCTCGAAATGTCTAACCCCCAAGCCATCTGCCACCGCTGCGCCGCCCTGCTCGAGCGAGGCAAGGCCGAGCTCTACATCGTGCAAATCCGCGCCCACGCCGACCCCCAACTCCGCGAACTGCCCGATCTGTCCGCCGATCAACTCGCCAACGAGATCAAGCGACTCATCGACGAGGCCTCGCGCCAATCCGAGACCGAATACCGCGAGCAAGTCCACACCGAGTTCGAGATCATCCTCTGCAATGAGTGCTATCGCGATTGGATCGAGAATCCCACCGGCTGATCGATCCGCGCAACACGAGCCCGAAGCGCAAAGCGAGGTTCTTCATCAACTGCGTTGCGTCCGTACCGTCGATTCTGGCCGCCATGGACCCAAACCGCGCATTTCGCACTTGCCTCTTGCTCCCATCCATGAGACTATGTCTTTTGCCGGATGTGTTCCGAACCAACAAGGAGCAGTCCATTTCAAAGCCATTCACCGCCATGCTTGCCCTCGTTGGTGCGCCTGTGCTGTCGATCTCGATTGATGCGTCAGTGGAGGCCGGACCGCCCGATTGCGATCTGGTCGCCGCGTTGGAGTACGACGGGAGCACGGATTATGCGGTAAGGGCCCAGGACTACGAGACTGTCTTTGATCTTTATGACATGTTCGCCATTGAGGACCTCGCCCTCAGCGATGATATGTTGTTGCAGGAGGCCTACAGCTTCGGTTTTTGCCGAAGTGGCTCCGGTGGATTCCATGACTTTGTCATGCGCGTCTTTGGGAACAACGGCACAGGATTTCCGGGCGAAGATTCGTACGCCGGCGAGCTCGTTGCCCAGACCATTCCAGGCACGGGCATCTATGACCTACCGACGGGCCTGTTCTTGAGCTCATTCGAGGGCCAGTGCGTTGCCGCTGGATCCTACTTTCTGGTCATGCATGTCCACGCTGACTTTGGGACAGGCGGAAGCTGCGATCTGTGGGCCCAACGCGGCGAGCACGCCGGCGGCAACGGCGAGCCAGACAACGCCTGGCAGTGGAATCCGGGCGACGCATTCGGCATGGGAACACACTTCCAGATCCGCGACTTCGACGGGAACGCCATCGGTGTCAACTTTGCCATCTGCGGCGAACCCGGCGACTGCCCTGACAGCTGCCCGGACCCGACCGGTTG
>JAJDDL010000165.1 GCA_029260335.1 Phycisphaerales bacterium
ACCTCCGGGACGCTCTGGCGTGGCACGAGCGGGCTCGTGCGAAGCTGGGCGAGATGGTCGATGGCGGCAAGATTCAGCCGACCCATGGGCACATTGCAGCAATGGACGAGGCCTTGGAAGGTATTCGGACCGAGCTCGACCCCGGGGGGTGATGCCGAGCTTTGTTTGCACGATCGGATCGTGTACGCTGAGATGAGCTGGCCGGGAGACCGCCAGAGAGGGACAGGACGATGAGTAAACAACTCCGAATCGGGGCCAGGAAGTTATGCGCGGTTGGTTTGGCGGCGATCGCCGGGCAGGCCAGTGCGCAGGTCAGCGCCACCTGGAACAGCGCGTTGAGCGGCGACTGGACCGACGCGACCAGCTGGTCGTCGGATCCAGATTTTCCCAACAATAACGGCGTCACCTACGACGTGTTCATCACGCCCACGGGCGCGCCCTACACCGTCACGCTTGATGCGGCGATCACGATCGACGATTTCAACATGACCTCGGCGGATGCGACGCTCGATCTGACGAGCAACATCCTCATCGCGGAGTTTGATTGGAATCAGAGCGATGCGCGCGTGCTCGGAACCGGCACGGGTGAGGTGACCGTGCGCGGCACAACAAGTTTCAGTAGCGGTGCGGAATTAGAGGGCGTCGATCATTTTACGATGGATGGCGGGCTGCTTCTCAGCGGTGCCGGGATCGTTCTGGATATCTGCGATACGTGCGTGGACAACAACTCGGTCGCCGGGCTCTGGACCGGTGACGGCACGATCCGCATGCTCGAAGGCTCAGAGTTCAACAACAGCGCGGCTTCGACGCTGACGATCACGGGCTCGGGCGCGTTCGCGTGGGACGATCTCGGCGCGACGCCGTCGTTCAACAACCTCGGCACGATCGAGAAGAACACCGACGCCGGCGTCACGCTCTTCGACGGGCTCGAGTTTGACAATCAGGGCACGCTTCGAGTCGAGACCGGGACGTTCCGCGCTGACAACGCCCTCGTCGGCGGCAGCACGCTTGACCGCGGAACGTGGGAAGTCTCCGGCGGCTCGACGATCGATCTGGTTGGCGTCAATATCACCAACATCGATGCGCGTGTCGAGCTCGATGGGCCGGGCAGTGACATCTTCAACTCCGGCGCGGGCACGAGCGCTCTGGCAGGGCTGGATACGGTCGGGCCAGCAGGCAGCTTCGAGATCGTCAATGGCCGGGACTTTACAACTGTGGGCGGGCTCACGGAGATGGGCGACATCCGTGTTGGCTCGGTCAGCGGAGGCGGCCTCCCGAGCACGCTTGGCGTCGGCGGGACCTTCGGTCAGATGAGTGGGACGTTGACTCTTGATGGCGGCACAATCGTCAGTGGGCTGAATCTTCTCAATGGAGCTCTCGGCGGCAACGGCAGCGTTCTGGGTCCGACGACGGCGCTGGGGAATGTCTCGCCGGGCTTCAGCCCCGGCCAACTGCAGTTTGTTGATGGATTGCAAGTGCAGGACGACAACCAAGGCCTCGACACAATCTTCATCATGGAGATCGGGGGCCTGCTGCCGGTGGTCGAGCACGACCTGATCACCGTGAATGGCACCCTGCAGTTCGTGGATGGCGACAATCAGGCGGGCACGCTCGAGATCCTGCTTATCAACTCGTTCGTGCCGAGCTTCGGCGATGAGTTTCAGATCTTCCAATATCAGAAGGTCTTCGGGCAGTTCCAGGAACACATCGGGCTGGACCTGCCGGGCGGATTGCAGTTCGTTCCCGAGTATCGCAACGACGGGCTCTATCTGCGCGTCGTGCCGGCGCCCGCGACATCGTTCGCGCTGCTTGGATTGCTCGGCTTTGCTCGTCGTCGGCGTTAGTCGCCAAGTCTCGCTCAACTACTCGTCGTCGGGCCACTCAAACTCTGTTTGTTCGGAGTCGAGCTCGGTGTCGAGTTCGGGCGGTGTCGCGTAGACAAGGTGACCCTTGCCGTCTTCGCGACGAATAGCCAAGCCCGCGCTGAGGCGTTCGAGCGAGCGAGCGAGGTGCTCACGGTCCTTGGGTCCGATCAATGTGCGCGTCCGTTCCATGGACATCTCCTCCTGTTCGATACAGGAAAAGCGTGGGGAACGGTTTGTGGGCGTGCAAGCCAGCACAAGAGAATTGTGCACTAGCCCCTCCGGTGGTAGGGGCTGGGTTCGGCGCGGCTCTTATCGGCGCTTGAGCAACACCGGCGCATCGGTGCATTGCAGCGAGTGGATCAGGAATTGGATATCGAGGACGTCGATGACGCCATCGAGATTCGCGTCCACGGGGTTCTGGAAGTATGCGCCGAGGTCGGCAAAGGTCACCACGCCGTCGTTGTTGACGTCCAGCGGATACGGTTCATACAGGATGGTGAGCTCGGCGGGGTCGCTCAAGCCGTCGGGCCCGTCGACCTGAAAGATGATTGTGTCGGTCCCGGACGCGCCCGGATCGGGATCGAGAATCACAAACCCGGCATGCCCGTCGCCCAAGAGCGTCGCTTGGGCGGGCTGCTGGAGGATGACATAGCTGAGCGTTTCGGGGCTCGGGCTCGAAACCGGCAGCTCGATCGCGATCGGCTCATCGATCAGGACGGGCTTGGTGAGATGATTCGCGGTTGGCGCGGCGCTCGCAGAGCCGGTAAACGCGATATCCAGCTCGATTGGCTCGCTGCGGACAACGCTTCCATCGTGCATGAGGGCTTCGGCTTGGACGCGGCTGACGCCCGCCCCGAGGGTGGCACCAAATACCGAGAACGTCGCGTTGCACACGATGCTGGAGGCGAGCACACGATCATTCTGGACGAGCCGAAGCTCGACGATGCCCGGCGCATCAGCAGAGCAATCAAACTCGAACTCGCTGGCAAGATCGCCGCTGACGGCGCTCGCGCCGATCGAAGCGATGTGGCCATTGCGGTCAATGATGATCGGGGCAACGAACGAGCCCGCGGATTCGACGAGCGTGGAATCATGGCCGAGTAATCGCAGCTCGTGCCACCCATCAGAAAGCTGGTTGGTGAAGAGCAAGAGCGACTGGCCCGCGTCAATGTCCGCAACCCGGTCGCCGTCGATGAACAGTTCATACTCCGACACGGTGGCATCGGGATGCGTGGTTGTGCCCTCATATTCGAGCACGAGGACGTCGTCATCCATGGGGTCTGCAGGCAGGTTGGTGATGTTGATGTCGGGCAGGTGTGCGAACGGGCGGGTGAGTGGGTCGCCGTAGAGCAGCATCTGGAAGGGCACGAACGCGCCGCCGCGGAGCAGCGCCTCGCCCAGGCTTAGGCCTTCGAAGTATTGGGCATGCACGCGAGGGTGCGGGAACTTCCCGGGATAGTTGCATGGTTCTTCGACCGCGCCCCACGACCCGCTCGCGCCATTGGCGATCCACCGGCTCATCTTGGTCTGGCCATTGACGTCGAATGCGCCGGCGAAGCTGGTCAGGTGATCACAGATTGCTCCGGGCAGGATGGTGATGTCCGCTTGGTTGAGCGGGACGGTCGCGATGCCGGTCATGATGCCGAGACAGTCGTGCGTGCCATCGGGTGGCAAGATGCCCATCAGGTGAAACGCGTTGCCGCCCAGATCGCGGATTCTGTCCACGGCACCGTCGAACAGCAGATCGCGTGGATCAGAGCGTGCCGGGTCGTTGGTCTCCATGAAGTAGAAAGTGCCGTCGGGGAAGGTGCCGTCGACCGCGACCGATCGATCGATCATCGCAAGAAGATCGTCGATGGTGTTGCCTCGTTCGCCCGTGTAGCCCAGCATGCTTCCCACGAAGTAGCGGCGAGCGCTGGGGCTGGTCGAGGGGCGGCCGCCGAGATAGCTGACGCTCGAGGTGAAAGCGCGGGCCTCGGTCGTCCGGAAGTACCGGTTGGCTGTGGTGATGGGCAGCCCGCCCAGGACCTCGTCGGCGATGAAGCTCATGGTGTACGCACCGGAAATGCTGAACTTGTTGACCGCGAAACAGCCGTCGTTGACGAGTCCTGGCGCATCAACGAAGAACGAGTTTCCCGGCGTGATGACGATGAAATCGATGTGGTCTGCGAGCTCGCCGTGGTCCAGGCTGCCCAGCAGGGCCGGGATGTTCTGCGCACGAAAGGCTTCAAAGTCGTCGGCGTCGGGGTGCATATAGAGGATGTTGGAATCGGGGATGCCGCGAGCGTTTTTGTAGTAGTTGCCGAGGTACAAACTTTCGGGATTCGTGGGGTCGATAATAACCAGGGTTTTCTCTGGGCTTCCGCCTGCGAGCGTTGGAGCCGTTATCGCACTCATGGCCAGACCGGCGACGGCGAGCATGGTGGCTTTGCGCTGCATGAGTGGGCCCTCCTGAGTCGGGCCAGTATACAGGGGATCCTCTCGGTTCCAACCACAAAGCCGTGGCTCTAGCTTGGAAGGCCGTTGATCTGTACACCGAATCAAGCCGGAACCGAGGATGTCTCGTATGTGGTAGGGTCAGTGATCCACACAGGGCTTTGGAGTACGGGCATGTTCGTGGGGTGGCTGTTCATCGCGTTGCTCGTTGCGCTGATTGGGTACACCTGCTGGGGGTACTGCACGCGCGTCGTTGTCACGGATCACGGCGTGGCTCCATTGATCAAGTGCGAATCGTGTCAGTATGACCTCGAGGGACTGCCGACCGCCGGAGTCTGTCCGGAGTGCGGCGGGAGTTACCGACCGCGTTCCCAGGTGACCTCCCGGCGTGTTTACGACATCGGCCGCGCGAGCGTTCTTGTTTCGGTCATCACGGCGCTTGGGTGCTCGGCACTCTTCTTGGCGATGGAAGAGGAGATTACGCACGGATATTCCATGTACCGCGAGTTCAACCGAGCGGAGACCGCGACGATTCAGAATCGCGGCGTGCATCTGGGCGGAGCGGCGTCCGGCGGCCTGCTCTTCGCGGCCATGGTGTTCCTCGCCGGGGCCAAGCTGCGCGGGGCTCGGCTTGCGATGAGTGTCTTCGCCTCGCTCGTCGTGGTGCTACCGATGTCGGTTGTCATCGGTTTCGTTGTCGAGCCACCAAATCCGTACCACCATCGCAACGATCCATCGCCGGTCATCGCGTTTGTCGTGTTGATTGGGCTTCCGGCTTCGACGATCGCCTTGTACGCCATCGGGCGATGGCTGCGTTCGAAGCCAGATGGCCTCAAGGCTGATTCATGACGCCAACTCCACACAAGCGCATGACTCCTATCAAATCGACTCGCCGAGTCTTGCACAGGTTTCGGACATGGCTCTTCACGGGTGCCATCGTTCTCACGTTGCTTTGGCTCTTCAGCTTCGTCTGGATAGTGGGATGGCAGCGTGCCAACGGTGACTCCGTTGGCGTGGGCGGGGGTTGCTTCTGGGTGAGCAGTTTTCTCGACGGCCTGCCTCAGGGGATTCGTTTCAAGGTGGGGCCATATGTCAACCAGCGCTCCGCGCAGCACAAGCCCGTGGCCTGGTGGCCTTCGGTCTACAGGATTCAGTTCGGCGGCTATATGCTGGTCCGTCTGCCGGTCTGGAACCCATCGCTTGTGCTTGGCGGCCTGTGGGTGTGGGGTCGCGGGATGCGAGAGCGAAAACCGGGTTGTTGTAAATGCGGGTACACCACGGCCGGTCTGTCGGGCGCGTGTCCAGAGTGTGGGTACCCCATCCAGTCTGACTC
>JAJDDL010000166.1 GCA_029260335.1 Phycisphaerales bacterium
AGCAAATCCCGGAACCCCGCCGACGTCCGTTGCAAGCGCAACGTGCCGCCAGAAAGCGTCCCCGAGAAAACCCGATCCCCGGCTTCCGCCGATGGATTGAAAAACCCGCCGCCCGCGTAGATGCCCAACTCCCCGCCCGCGAGCACCAGATGCGTCACCGTCGCCGTCATCGCCGTGTCGTCGATCGGCGTCCGCCCCGCACGCGGGCGCAAGAACAGGTGGATATGCACCAGATGCCCAACCGGCGGCTCTTGAACCTCAAAAGAACTCTCCGGCGACCGAAGCTCGCTCAATTCGAGATCAGTCATGAAAATATTGACCGTGTTCTGGTCGTCGAACGCATACACGCTCGTGGTGAACTTCGGCCTCAGGGCCGTCGGATCGCTGATCGAACGAAGCTCATATTGCTCAGGCGCGAACCGCGTCGCCTGGCATGCGGAGAGACAAAGCAGGAAGATTCCTAGGGTGAACAGAGTTCCCCTAGGATCCAATGTGGGTTTCAGGCGTCCAATACTCATGGACTCACCCATCGGGCGATTGGGCCTCAGGAGGTGCATGATGCAAACTAGACGAGTTCTTGTTCGTGCTTCGATCGGTGTGCTCATGGGGGCTTTGGTCTCCCCGACCTTAGGCCAGACAGGCGTGCGGATGGGCCAACGCGGCGGCGTGCGGATCGGTTCTCCCTCCGCCGGCGCCATGTCCAAGAACCAAAGCTACAAGCGAAACTCCACCTCGTTTGGCCGAAACTCGTTCACCTACGGCAGCTACGGCGGCACCTACGGACGCCAGCCCAAGGCAATCTATGGCGGTCGCTACTACGGCGACTCGATCCACATTGATAGCAGACTGAGTGACGACGTGGTCCTGCACTACGGCGACCAAACCGGCTTCCACGCCCGAGGTAGCTTCGGCGACGATGACTACACCGTCCAGTTCCACCTCGGCGGCGCGCTGCATGACCAGTATGCATACCGCAATCTGCACTACTACCCCCGCAGATACGGCCATCATCGCGTGTTCCGGAACTACTACGGCCTGCCCTACTACGGCTCCGGCTACTACAACGACCCGGTGTACGCCATCGGATACCAATCGCCCTTCGTCACCCAGCCCCCGCCGCCGCCACCCCCGCCCCCGGCAGCCGTGACCGAGCCCCAATCCCCATTTGAGGTCGGCATCGGACACCTCTGGCGCGGCGAGTTCCAAGACGCGATCGGGGTCTTGCACGGAGTCGTGGCAGACAATGACGCCCAAGTCGAAGCCCAGCGGCTGCTCGCCCTGGCCCTGATTGCCGAAGGCCGAGTCGCCGACGGCGTCGCCATGATGCGTGCCGCCTACGACAGCGATCCGGCACTGGCCAGAGAGCCCATCGAATCCACAGTCCTTGGTCGACAAGCCGAAAAAGTGCTCTCAGGGCTCGTGAGGAAGGTTTCACTCCACGCCAATCGCGTGGATTCGGCGTCCGGATGGCTCACGATCGCCGCTCTCATGCAGGCCCAAGGGCGGCCCGAGCGGGCGGGCATGATGCTCGGCCGGGCGATCGATGCCGGCCTGGACCGCAATCAAGCCGAGGCCTTCGGCGTGAGCCTCCCCGCGGCGAAATGACCACTCTGCGTCCTGACGAGCAGGCCCCGCACCTTTAACCGCAGGACCCCAATCGAGCTCTGCAATTAAGCTTGAGCGATTGGCTTAGCCTGGGGTGCGGTCTATTGTTATGACCGCGCACGGCTTGTCTGCCGGACGTGACATAGTGGAACCGTTGGAACCACGGACGATTCGGGGCCATCTTGGCGAGAGTCCCGACCACCCCGAGAGGGGATCGATCCGTGGGAGGTGGAGGAATATGGCCAAGAAAGAAATCATTGACCAGTTCAAGATCACGGCCCCCGGTGGCCAGGCGACTCCTGCGCCGCCGCTCGGTCCGGTGCTCGGTGCCAAGGGTGTGAACCCCGGCCAGTTCATCCAGCAGTTCAACGCGACAACCTCGGCGTTGAACGGCAAGGTGGTGGGCTGCGTCGTCACGGTCTACAACGACCGCACCTTCGCGATGGAGATCAAGTCCAGCCCCGCAAGCGTGCTCATCAAGGAAGCCGCCGGCGTGGAGAAGGGCTCGGGCGTGCCGCACACAGACATCGTGGGCAAGATCACGATGGACCAGTGCCGGAAGATCGCTGAAGAGAAGATGGCCGACCTGAACGCGTCGAATGTCGAATCCGCATCGCGGATGATCGCTGGGACCGCCCGTTCGATGGGCATTGCGGTGGAGGGCTAAGCGAGATGGCAAGACTCCACAAAAGAGCAAAGGCGAACGAGGGCATGATCCCGACCGCCCCGTTGGAACTCGACGAAGCGATCAGTGCCTTGAAGAAGTACAAGGGCCCGAAGTTTGATCAGACCGTCGAGGTGTGCATGCACCTGGGCGTCGATCCACGCCAGGCCGACCAGATCGTCCGCGGCTCGATCAGCCTCCCCAAGGGAATCGGCAAGGCCAAACGCGTCATCGCGTTCTGCACCGACGACCTGATCCCGGCGTGCACCGAAGCGGGCGCGATCGAAGCCGGCGGCCAAC
>JAJDDL010000167.1 GCA_029260335.1 Phycisphaerales bacterium
GGTTTGATGAGTTGGGGCCCTCGCTTTCGCGCGATGGCGGCACGATCTATTTCTATTCTGATCGGCCGGGCGGGCTTGGTGGGTATGACGTCTGGGCGGCGGATCGCGCGGACGATGGAGTTTGGGGCGAGGCTCGGAATCTTGGGACCTCGATCAATAGTTCGTACAACGACTACGGGCCGATTCTGAGCCCGGATGGCGCTCGGCTGCTATTTGCTTCGAATCGGCCGACGACGGCGGAGCTTGAACTGATTGACGAGGAGGCGTGGGCCGCGACGCTTCGCGAGGAGGTGTACAAGGCTGACTATGACTTGTATGAGTCGCGTATTGGGGATCGCGGGTTTGGGGATGCGCGGGCGATCGAGGAGCTGAACTCTGAGGCGCATGATGGGTCGCCTGCGTTCAGTCCTTCGGGAGAGTTTCTCTACTTTGCATCCCGACGGGATGGCGGGTTTGGCGGGTATGACCTGTATCGGGTTCGGCTGACTCCTGAAGGCGAGATCGATCTGCTGACGCACGCGATCGAGAATCTCGGCGCGGGTGTGAATGGCGCGGGCAATGAGCTGGATCCGGTGATCTCCCAGCTTGGGTTTGAGTTGCATTTCAGCTCGGATCGGATGTTGGTGCTGGGCGATGGAGAGGGCGAGGGGTCGTATGACCTGTTTGTCTCGACGTCGCGCGAGGTGTATGAGACGATCGAGGTGCCGCCGTTTGATTGGGCGGGGCTTTGGAGTTTGCTGTTTCCCAATGTGTTGTGGCTGCTTTTGCTCTTGCTGCTGCTTTTGCTGTTGTTCTTGCTATTGCGGAACAAGTCGATGCAAGGGCGGTATCGCAGGCTGAGTTTGCTTGCCAAGTGTCTGTTGATCTCGATGCTTGTGCATCTGCTGCTACTGAGCGTGATCGGCGCGTATCGGCTGGGGTCGGTGTTGGGTGAGGTGATGGATAAGTCGGGGGCTTCGCGTGTGGCGCTGACGACGCGCGAGGGGGCGAGCGATATTGCGAGGCAGGTGCGGGGCTCGTTGACGCAGTTTGAGGTGCGGCAGGCTTCGTTTGAGGCGTTAGCGACGCCTATGGAGTTGCCGCGACTTGAGATTCCTCGCGAGATGCGGGAGATGGCGACTGCGCAGAGCGAGTCGGTCGATGAGCGGATGGAGCGGGCGGAGACGCAAGACGCCGAGGCGAGGCAGCGGGAGCTTGAGCTTCGCGATGAGATGCAAGAGGTGGAACTCGCCGAGGCGAGGCCTGAGGCGATGACGCCTGATGCGCCGACCCCCGATGCTCCGGCGGCAGAGGCGCAGCAAGAGGTGCGGGATGCGGCGGTTGCGAGCGAGCGGGCTTCGATCGAGGATACGTTGAACGCCGAGCGCGTTGCGTCGGCGGCGATTGCTGTGTCTGAGAGTGAAGCCGCGGTCGATGAGGCGGTAATGGCGGCTTCGCCTACGTTGGAGGCGCAGCCGAGCGAGACGCAGGTGCCCGAGCCAACGGTGGAGCTTGCGCAGAGCGAGGCTCAAGAAGACGTGGCGTCGCCTGTCGAGGCGGTGGCTTCGGATGTCAGAACCGAGCGTGCGGTGGAGGTGCAGCAGGTTCAGCCGAACGCAGTGCGGGATGATCAGGAGCTTCGGGTGGAGGCTTTGATGGATGCGCCTTCGGAGGTTGCGGTCGCGCGAAGTGACGCGGGCGATGCGGATCCATCGAGTTTGGCGCAGAGCCAGGCTTCGGCTGATGCGAGTCAAGTTGCGATGCAAGAGGTTGCTCAGGGTGAGCCTGTCGAGGTAGATCAGGCGTCGGCGCCGGCGGTGGATGCGAGCGCGATGGAGGTAGCGCGGACCGAGGTGCGGCCTGAGCGGTTGATGGAGGTTTCGGATCAGTCGCCTTCGGCGATGCGGAGCGAGAGTCAGTCGCAGGTGGATCCGGGCGTGCCGAGCGTTGCGCGGGCGGAGATTGCGCCTGAGTTTGCGATGCCGGCGATTGATGCGATCGCGATGCCTGAGGCGAGTACGGAGGTTGCGGACGCGGGGTTGGCCTATTCGGAGGTGGAGCCCACGTTGAACGCCGAGGTTGCGGAGGTCTCGATTGCTGATGCGCCGGTGATTGATTCGTCGGGGTTTGAGGCGCAGCGGGCGGATGTGGCGCCCGAGCGGTTTGTTGAGGTGGCGTCACAGGTGCCTTCGGCGATGCGGAATGTAGAAGTGACGGAGGTGGATCCGGGGCTGCCGGCGATGGAGAGTGCGGAGATCGCGCCTTCGATGGAGATGCCGGCGGTGCACGCTCTGGCGATGCCGCTTGCGGATTTGCGGCCGACGGACGCGGCAACGCCGATGGCGGTTGAGATGGAGATGGCCGAGGCGCAGGTCGAGGCGTTGAGCGGGCCTGAGGTGAGTGTTGCCGGGCTTGATACTGCTGAGAGAGCGGTTGAGGAGTCGAGCGGCGAGGTTGCGCTGGATGTGAGCGACGCGGTCGTGGCCAGCGAGGCGCCCAGGGCAGCGAATCAGATGGAGATTGCCCAAGGGGAGATCGCAGAGCCGGTGTTTGGGGAGTTTGCGTTGGATTCGGTGGATGTGGGTACGCCGAGCGTTGCGGCGGATCAGCGTGCGGTGGATAGCGCGGTGGATGTGGCGATGCCGAGCGAGTTGGGCGAGAGTGTTGTGTCGCCTGAGATCGGGGACTTTGCGTCTGAGATAGCGATCTCCAATGAGACATTGGCGTCGACGGCGGATGCCGGGGAGAGCTCGGAGATTGAGGCGGTGTTGCGGATCGAGGATTCGGAGCTTGCGCGGGCGCAGGTGGAGCGGGCGCCGATGGTGATGGATCGGGGTGAGGTGCGAGATGCGCCTGCGCCGATTGTCTCGGGCGCGTTGAGCCGGTCGGCGGATGCGGAGTTGGTGCCGTTGGCGGATATGTCTGTTGTAGATGCGGGCGAGGCGATGGCGTTGCCCGAGGTCACTTCGGTCGAGGTTGCGTTTGAAGCTCCGGCGCGGATCTTTGAGGACGCGTCGTTGACGTTGGAGGTGCCGACGGAGCTGGCGGCGGTGCCCAGGGCGTATCAGCAGCGGAGCGAGGAGTTCCGTGAGGAGTTGATCGAGGACCTGGGCGGGAGCGTGGACACCGAGTTGGGTGTTGAGGCGGCGCTGCTTTGGCTTGCGAAGCACCAGGATCTGACGGGGCATTGGTCGGGGACGGAGTTTGACGATCTGTGCGAATCTTGCGATGGCGAGTCTCGCTTGGAGAATGACGCGGCGTTGACGGGGTTGAGCACGCTCGCGTTTCTGGGCGCGGATCACACGCACTTGAGAGCCGGCCCCTATCGCGATGCGATGCGGCGAGCCGTGGAGTGGATTGTGCGGAGTCAAGACGACACGGGTGACCTGGGCGATGGCGATGGGATCTATGCACATGCGATCGCGACGACAGCGCTCGCCGAGATGCTCGCGATGACGGGGGATCCGGCGCTTGTCGAGCCTGTGCAGCGGGCGAGCGATTTTATTCTGGACCGGATCGAAGGCGACCCGAGTGCGTGGCAAGCAGAGGTGGGCGCGATCGGCGATACCTCGGCTTTGGGCTGGCAGGTCATGGCGCTGGTGAGTGCGCGGCGGGCGGGCGCTGAGGTTTCTGGCGCGGCGTTTGATTCTGCGCGCGACTGGATGGACACGCTCAGCTTCCCGACCGATCCGGGCGTGTACGCACACGCTCCGGGTGAGGCGCCGAGTCGGTGGGCGACCGCCGAGGCGATGTTCTCGCATCGGTTGCTGGGGCGCGAGCGGAATGATCCGCGGATGCAGCGCTCGGCGGAGGTGATCGGGTCGATCGATCCGGATTGGGATGACGAAGAGAGCACGTTCCAGTGGTACGCGACGACGATGGCGTTGTATCAGCATCAGGGGCGTCTGTGGAGTAGCTGGAATCAAGATCTGATCGACGAACTGCTCGATCACCAAGAGACGCGTGGGCACAAGGCGGGAAGCTGGGAATCGCGGGATCGCAACTCGTTGGTTGCGGGCCGGGTGTATCAGACGGCGATGAACGCGTTGATGCTCGAGGTGTACTACCGGTATCTGCCGGGGTTCATGGACTTGGATGCGGCGGACACGGGTGTTGTGCGCGGGCGTGTGTTTGATGGTCGGACGGGGGAGCCGTTGGTGGGGGCGCTGGTGCGGTTGGACTTGCCGGATCGGCCGCCGCAGATTGTGGTTTCGGGTGTGCGAGGGCGTTACACGCTCCGGCCGGAGGATGTGCCGGACCACGTGGCGGTCACAGCGACGATGGACGGGTATCTGCCGAGTTCGGTGGATGTGCCGACCGAGCGGTTGCGTCGCGGGGTTGTCGAGCGGGATATCGAGTTGTGGCCCGAGGTTGCGGGGGTGATCGCGCTGGAGGCTCAGCCCGAGGTGCACCATCTGGGCAACAACGAGTTCTCGGGGCGGATCAACAGCCAGTTCCAGAGAGAAGCCGAGGGCCTGGTGTATCAGCGGACGTTTGAGCTGGACCTGGGGCTGCTCCGGATGGCCCATGGGCAGGTCGAGGTACGGCTGATGCACAAGGGCACCCAGGCACCGAATCCGGTGCGGATTAATGGGCACAGGCTTCGGAAGCGATTGATCGACTCGCCCAACAACGGCAGCTTTGGCGAGTGGCGGGCAACGTTCCCGGTGCGGTGGCTCCAAGAGGGCGAGAACGTGCTGGAGATTCAGAGTGTGCGGGGGAACTCGGATCTCGATGATTTTGAGTTTGTGAATGCTCGGATTGTGCTGGATCCTGGGGGCGAGGAGGACCGGCGGTAGGCTTGGTCCCTAGCTTGCGATAAATCACAGATGTGCCACTGGCGGCTTGCCCGCCAGGGTAATTTCCGGTGATGCCGCACTGGCGGGCAAGCCGCCAGTGGCACCCGTGTGGCCAGTCGCAGCGTTGATTCCCCTTGTTTTGACGGATGGGTGGTGGTTATCGGCTGAGTTTTAGGGGTGGGGGCTGTTTCTGTGGTCTTGGTGCAGCCGAGGGCCGATGGCGGGGCTACAAGCAGGTTGACGGATCAATCTTGTACGTATCTGCCTGGGGAACACCATGAAACATGCACGGATTTTGTCGGCGTTTGCCGGTTTTGCCCTCGCCGCCGGTCTTGCTGGGGCGAAGGACCTGCCGCCGTTTGAGAAGGTCTCGGAGGGGTTCGAAGCCGTGAACTCGTCGCGGGACGGCACGAAGCCTCTGTACAACGTCTGGATCAATAAGGGCGAGCGGCAGATGCTCGCGGAGATCCCGCGATCGTCGCTTGGCAAGCGGATGTTTGTGATCCCGACGGTCGCGGGCGGCGATTCGCAGATGGGGGTGTACTCGGTCTGGCACAACCAGGTTGGCAAGCCTTCGAAGCAGCTTTATTGGAAGAAGATTGGGGACAACCTGGTCCTGATCGAGCCGAACCTTACGATTCGTTCGATGGGCGACGCCGAGTCGAAGTCGGCGACGAGCCGGATTTACACCGATCGCGTGGTGCTGACGGCGGCGGTGATCGCCAAGGGCCCGAGCGGCGGGTATGTAATCGATCTGGACAACCTGCTCTTGAATCAGTCGAGCACGTTCTTCGGCGGGTTCACGCGTGGGGCGAACACGAGGCTTGCGGAGATCAAATCAGCCAAGGCGTTCCCCTACAACCTGGAGTTCACGCTTGAACTGCCGCGCGCGAACGGGCAGTTGGTGCAGATTCACTATTCGATCGGCAGCCCGCCCAAGAGCAAGGGATTCAAGCCTCGGGAGGCGGATCGGCGGGTGGGGTTCTTCTACACGGACTTCACGAATCGGGCGAAGAACGATGGCGAGAGCCAGAAGGTGCGTTACGCGCATCGGTGGAACCTGGAGAAGCGGGATCCGGCGCTGCGACTGAGTCCGCCGAAAGAGCCGATCGTGTACTACATCGAGCACACGACGCCCGTGCGATACCGCAAGTGGGTGAAAGAAGGGATCCTGGCCTGGAACAATGCGTTCGAGCAGGTGGGGATTCTGGGCGCGATCGAGGTGCGTCAGCAGGATGCGCAGACGGGCGCGTTCATGGACGTGGATCCAGAGGACATCCGGTATAGCTTTGTGCGTTGGACCAACAGCCACATGGGCTTTGCGATCGGCCCGAGCCACGCGCACCCTGAGACCGGCGAGATCTATGAGGCCGACATCGTGATGGACGAGCAGTTCATCAGCGGCTGGGCGTCGGATCACATCACGAGCCAGCTCGCGACCGAGGCGATGATGGATATGGACGTGGAGACCGTCGCGTGGTTCGATGAGAATCCGGATTGGGATCCGCGGGTGCGGCTTGCTTCGCCCGAGGATCGGGCTTCGGTGATGGGGTATCGCAAGGCGGTTGCGAACGGGCAGGAGTGGGAGGGAGAGATCCCGCCGACGATGCTGCCGACGGTTTGGAATGGGCCGGACGCCGAACTGGCGAGTCATGGTGGGGTCTGCAATGCGCTGCATCACCTGACGCGTCAGGTTGGGTATTCGCGGATGATGCTCGACGCGGGGCTTATCAGCTTTGGTGATGAGGAAGGCGACGAGGATGTGCAGATGCTCGATGGTGTGCCGGAGGACTTCGTGGGGCCGTTGCTTCGCTCAGTGATCATGCACGAGGTCGGGCACACGATGGGCCTGATGCACAACTGGAAGGGCACGAGCGTCGCTTCTTACGCCGAGATGAACTCCGAGGAGTACAAGGGCAAGAAGTCGGTGTCGGTGTCGGTGATGGACTACCTGCCGATCAACATCGTCGCGGCTGACGAGGACTCGGAACTGATCCAGGGCGATTTCGACACGATCGATCTGGGCACGTATGACATGTGGGCGATCGAGTGGGGATATGGCGCCAAGGGCTCTGAAGAGGTTGCTCGGCAGGCGGCCGATCCGGCCCACGCGTTCATGTCTGATGAGGGTTCGTCGGGTCCTGACCCGCACGCCAAGACGTGGGATCTGGGCGAGAACAGCTTGGACTACGCCGACAATCAGGTGCGGCTTGCCAGCAAGATTCGCTCGAAGATCATCGACGAGATCGTGGATGACAACGAGAGTTGGCAAAAGGCGTCGCGGGCG
>JAJDDL010000168.1 GCA_029260335.1 Phycisphaerales bacterium
GTCATTCGCTCGACACCGATATAGCCAGGGGTATTCTCTCGCGAGCGCTCGGCGATCCGATCAATCACCGCGAGCAATGTTCCCTGGTCATCTTGCAAGGCTCGGCCACCGCGCAGATCGGTGTAGACGACATCTCGCATCCGAATCAAGCACGACGTCATCATGCCGATCCCGTACTTCATCTCCTCGGCGAACTGGCGATCGGCGAGCTGGCGTCCGAAGAACACCCCGTCGGCCAACAACTCCAACGCCTTGCCCACCTCGCCGGCCGCGGCAAGCCGGGTCGCCTCGACGTGCACCAGGCATTGCAGCTCGGTTACGCCTCGCAGATACTTCAAGTGTGCACCGGCAAGCAAGGGTGTGCCCGCGACATCGAGATCAATGTGCAGGTCTGCGGTAATGATGTCGATCCCGCCCGGCTCTTGCGCCAACGACTCCACGCCGTAGGGCAAACCAAAGGCCATCGCAAAGCGATAGTCGCTCTCAGTGGTGACCTGATCCAGAGCCCTGATCGCGGCTTGCTGCGCATCGCCCTGGGCCCAGGCCGCCGCCGCGCTCCACACCGGCGAACTGGAGGCTGGCTGGAGCATGGCCTTATGGACGGTCTCTACGCCCCGGGGGGGCGGATCCATCTCCGCGATCGCGGGCAAAATCACCAAATCGCTCCGGAGCTCCTCGGTGATGTTGCTGTAAAAGGCGTTCGCCTGGTCCACATAGTCCTGGGCCGAAACAGTCCCGCAAAGGATCATTCCAACGCTTACCCCAAGCCGCCTCGTGATGGTTGCAAATCTCATGCGGGCATCGTAGAGCCAATCGAGGGGAATGTGCCCGATGTGGCCCTAGATTCGTCCCCCCAAAGACCGCTCACGACAATCCACTCAGGGGATAACCTGCCCATTGGAGCATGGATCCGGCTGACTGCGGCAAAAAAAGAAAAGGCCCGAGCTATCGCCCGGGCCCAGAGAGACTTGCGTTCATCGGCCTACGCCCGCAGACGCACCTCGGCCTGCTCGCGCAGGCGCTCGGCGTAGTCGCTGGAATCGACCTGGCGTCCGGGCACCCGGTTCTCAGCGTAGAACTTCGTCGGGTGCTTGTCGGTGATCTGGGCGTTGAGCTTGGTCAATGCCTCATCCACGATCTGGCGGACACGCTCGCGGCTGATCCCGACTTCCTCGGCGACCTGCTTGAGCGTCAGCGGCTGGCTGCCGTCGAGCCCGAAGCGCAACCGCAGGATCTGGGCCTCGCGCTGATCGATCGAATCCATCAGATTGCGAAGGATCTCCAACTCATCGCCGTGCAGCACCGAATCGCTCGGCTTGCCGACGCGGGTGTCAGCGATCATCTCGCTCATGCCGATCAGGTCGCCATCGATATTCGCGGTGGGTTCCTGGTTGGACGAGCGGAATGCCTTGACGGCCCGCTTGATGATCTTGAGCTTCTTGACCGGCAGGTCCAGAGCCTCGGCGAGTTGCTCCATGGTGGGAGGCGTGCCATTCTCGGCTTCGAGCCGACGGGCCGCGACCTTCCACTTGGCGATCAACTCGACCATGTACGCCGGCACGTGCACCGGCTGGGTCGCGTTGACCAACGCTCGCTTGATCGCCTGCTTGATCCACCACGAGGCGTAGGTGCTGAATCGGGCGCCCTGCGCGGGGTCGAATCCCTCGACCGCTCGCATGAGTCCGATATTGCCTTCCTCGATCAGATCATTCAGAGGCAATCCACGCCCGCCATAGTTCTTCGCGATCGCCACGACCAAGCGAAGGTTCGCCCGGATCATGTGGTCGCGTGCCTGGGGGCAGTTGTCGTTGATGATCCGCCAGCCGAGCTCTCGCTCGTCCTCAGGAGTCAGCAACGGCGTGCGATTTATCTCACGCAGATACACCTGCAAGTCCGATTGGACTACGCCTTTTGGCCTTGTGGCCCTCTCTCTCGCGCTCACGATTTACCTGCCTTCCTCCGGGGAATCGTCCCTCTCAACGATTACCCAGGATGAACGTACTCCATGAATTAGGACCGTGCCAATAAAATGGCGGATCGACTTCGATTCTGCGCAGGATTCATCGCCTCGGTTCCCCCCTTCGCTTAACACCACGCCCCTAGAGGCGAGAAACTCGGACCCTGGTGGCCAATACTGGGCGAATCAAGAGGATTGTACTGAGCCATTGGCCAGACCAGGCCGCAAACGGACGACCCAATACACCAATCCAAACGTACAGTTTGGGTAAGATCCCATGACCGACGAACCAAACAAAGGCCAACTCGATATTTCCAAGCTGCTCGAAGCTTGGCAGTACACACCCGGACAGCTCAATGTCCGGCGGATCGATGGTGACGACGGCGAGCCGCGGATCCAGATCCGGCTCGACCTGGGCATCCTCCAGCTCTACACCACCGGCCGCCCAGATGGCCAGCGCCCACAGGGGTACCCAAGTTATCTGGACTATTGCGAGGCAAGGCTCGACGCCGAGCAGCTTGGCGCAGAAGATGCCCCCGCGGTCCAGATTGACGAAGAGCCAGAGCAAGACGCCAACGAGCCCTTCGTCATGGGCGAGGAGGATTGCCGGATCCTCCGCGAGGAAGCCGCCCAGTACTACCACAGGTACATGGCGCTGCTCCTGCTTGAGGATTTCGACGGCGTGGTTCGCGATACCACCCGCAACCTCCGGGTGCTCGACCTCTGCTCGCGATTTGCACAGAACGACCACGATCGCCAGGTGCTCGAGCCCTACCGCCCGTACATCCTGATGATCCGGGCTCGCGCAGTCGCGGGCCAGGCGCTCAAGGACGGCGAGCCCAAGGCGGCGCTGCTGGCGATCGATCAGGGCCTCGATGCACTCAAGGGCTACTTCTCGCACATGGGGCGTGCCGACGAGTTCGACAACTCCAACGAGGTGCAGATGCTGCGGTCGATGCGCGATGCACTAGTGCCCAAGCTCCCGGTAAGCCAGAAGGCAGAGCTCAAGCAACGAATCGCGTCGGCGATCGAGGCTGAGAACTACGAGCTCGCGGCGATCCTCCGCGATGAGCTGCGGATGATGGGCGAGTCGAGCGGGGCATGATTTCTTGCACAACCGATTTGTTGTGCCACTGGCAGCTTGCCTGCCAGTGCAAGGGCCGGTGATTCGGCACTGGCGGGCAAGCCACCAGTGGCACTTGTTGGTCTATGACTCCTGCAAGTCCTCGGGCTTGGGCGTGCGCTTGCCAAGTTCGACAAAGACCCAATCGGACATTTCTTTGGCCGCCGCGACCTCTTCGACCACCGCGTGATTCGCGCCGAGCGTCCGAGCGAGCAGCCCCCGGCTGAGCGCGCCGGCGCGTACAACCAAACACGCGTCGGCGTTGAGCGGTCGCACAATTTTGCACACCCGGAGCATCGCCTCGTCGTCGGGGATGCTCACCACGATCACACGGGCTCGTGCGACGCCAGCAGATTCCAGCACCTCGGGATTGGTCGCGTCGCCGAAGTGGGCATCCAGCCCGAAC
>JAJDDL010000169.1 GCA_029260335.1 Phycisphaerales bacterium
TCACGCTCATCGAACTGCTCATCGTCATCGCCATCATCGCGATTCTTATCGCGATCCTGCTCCCGGCGCTCTCTCAGGGCAGGCGTTCGGCCCGCGCCGGTATCTGCATGTCCAACATGCGCCAGCTGCACGAAGCCGCCGGCTCGTACGCAGCGGAGTATGAGGACAAGATCGTTGCCCTGAGCTGGCGTGCAAACTCTGTGGTGCGAAGCGAGTACGCCGATCTGCGAGACTCGGCACTCAACACCGCCGGTGCCGACGGCGTTTCCGCGGCGTTCCAGGTCGTGGGCATCATCCGGCGTCACACCGGACGCGATGTCAGCTACACACTTCGGCGCAAGACCGCCGAGTTTCCCTATCCGCGGTACACACCTCTGGCGATGATTGAATACCTGGGCGAGCAGATGCCCCTCGGGCCCCTGGCGTGCCCGGAAGATCGGTTGCGGCAGGATTGGCAGGGCGATCCCAGCGCATTCCCCGAGGCGTTCGACCCGGTCCCTTCTCGCGTCGACAGCCCGCGCTCGATCGCCAAGCTCGCGTTGCCCTACAGCTCGAGCTATCAGGTCACCATCGCCTCATTCGATTTCCACGCGAGTGATGTCTCACCCGGTGCCGGCCGTTACCGCACGTACCAGCGCTTCGGGTTGCATCGCGACTACGCCTCTCCGGGCGGTCACTGGTTCGGCGCCCGGCGTCGCATGGGTGATGTGCGATTCGCCGCAAGCAAGGTCTTCTTTGCAGATACCCACCAGCGGCATCAGGGCAGGATCGACCTGTTCTACGCCTACCCGGAAGCGCGACAGCCGCTCTTGTTCTTCGATGGCTCAGTCCGCACGGGCATCACCGCCGAGGCCAACAAGGGCTGGGATCCAAGGAGCCAGGACAGCACAACGCCCATGAACTTTGCCTACTCACCGGAACTTTGGGAGGGGCCGCTGCGCAACGGCTCGTGGGAAGGACGCGACGAGGTCTCCGGACACTATCGATGGACCCGCGGCGGGCTGCTCGGCGTCGACTTCGGCACCGACGAACTCAACACGGGACAGTCCTGAGTTTCAGCGCCAACCAATCTCGGCAACAACGGGCCGATGATCGCTCCCCGCGGGCAGACCGTTCCAGGCACGCTCGCACGTGAGTTCTTCGCTCAAGTAAACATGGTCGATCCGAAACCCCGGCACGAGTCGCCGCCATCCTCGAAACGCGTACGTCTCGCCTCTGCCCGAACCTCCCAAGCTGAACGCATCGGCGAATCCCTCTGAGGCCAGCACCGCCGCCTGCGGGCTGGTCGTGCCCCAGTTGCAATCGCCCAGGATCATCTTGGGCCCTGGAGTCTGGCGGACCTGCGCCAGCAAGTCTGCGAACTGATGACGACCGACGCGGACATGCCTGGGTAAGACCGGGTGCGGCGGGTGGATCGCCCACACGGCAATCGCCCGATCATCCACGAGAATGTCGAACCTCGCCGCCGGCCTGCCGTGCCCTTGCAACGCCTTTACGCCGCCGAGCAACTCGCGCTTGCTGAACACGCTGATTCCGATCCAGGGCTGCCATGTCGCGCGCTGGATATGCGGGTACGACTCGCCTAACTCCGCAACGATCAAGTCATGTCGGCGTGTTGTGCATTCCTGGACGACCAACAAATCAGGGTCTTGCTCGCGAATCTGCGCGAGGATCTGGTCATCCTCCCTGTTGATTGCCAGCACATTGAAACTCATCGCGCGGAGAGACTCCCCGGCGATCGGCGGTGCCTCGGTCGGCATCAATACCTGCGCATTGGCCCAGACACAGAGCGCAAGCCCCGGCAGAAGTCCAAGGACCACCCGCCAAGCCCGCAACACGCATAGCAGAACCAATATGACCGCGAGCCCGAGCCCGATCTGAAACACGCAGGTTCGCGCCATGAACAAGACCCACGCGAACAACACCGCCGCAAGCGAGCTCTCGCGAAAGTCTCCGGTCCACATCCATCCGAGCCCGAGCAGAACCGTGCCGAGCAGTTCCAGACCAAGCAGGACCCAGGTGAGCCTCCGTCCAATCCGCGGCATCCGCACCGCTCTGGCGCGTTCTTGGCCCGCATCGGATTCGATCGCTATCCCCATCGCCGGCATACGCCTCTGCCATCGCCCGGTTCACACCCGATCTTCAGAAGATCCGCCGCTTCTAGCGGCCTTGAGCGATCAGCCGGGCCTGCCGAGCCATAGCAGCGGCTGCCGGCCCCGCGTCTAGGACCTCAAAGACTCAAGTCAGGCCCATCTCGCAACGAGAGCCGCGACGCCCGATACAACCCCGGTCCACGTGGCAAGGGGTTCGGTTTTCATTGGAGCACGAGGAAGGTCCACCAAGATGCCCGTCAAGTTGTTGTGGAATGTCTCCATCTTCTCGATGGCCGGTCTGCTCATCGCAAGCCCGCTGACGGCGTGCTCTGAATCCGAGCCGCAGGCCCCCGCCGAGACCAACGCTACCAACAGCGAAGGCCCGAGCGGTGGTTCAGCGAATCCAGATACCGATGATCAGCCCAAGGAGACTGCCGTGCTCGCGAGTCCCGATCCTGATCGGGTTGATCGCGGACGCATTCTCTTTGCGGTGTCACCAGGCAACTGTGCCAAGTGCCATACGCCGGACGCCACCGGCAGCGACCGGGCCCCCGATCTCACCACCGGCACGTTTACGCACGCCGATGGCTCGATCGCCGGGATAGCGGCGCTCATAGTCGAAGGTATCTCCAAGGACAAGCTCAGCTCCCCGGACTATCCATTCGCGATGAACCCCCGGGGGAGTTCCAATCTCACCGACGAGCAATGCCTGGATTTGGCGCACTACGTCCGAAGCCTCAGCCTCTGACTGGCGATCTTGCCGCTTGGCGAGACTCGCATTGGAGTCGCTTGCAAACGAGCAAGAAGGTAGAACGTTCCGGCTGCAACAGATCTCTTGGGCGAGACTAGAACGTGCTGGTTGGCGAGTCTGCGCCGACCTCATCCACCTCCAGGAGCATCGATGCATCCCCATAGAATCCGCGGTAGTCAATCGATCGGCGTTCGGCTCCTTGTTCGATTGTTTCTTCCAGCTACTGCGCTGGCCATCACGGCCTGCTCGGATGCTCAGTCGGATGAACCCGGTTCAACTCGCATTGCTACAGACACCAGCGAAACCGAGATCGACGCCATCCGAGTCGAGCGGGGAAGGTCGATGTTCATGGTCCGCCCGGCAAACTGCGCCCACTGTCACCTGGAAGGTGCCGTCGGCAGCGACTGGGCGCCGAATCTCACCACCGGCACATTCCTGCATTCCGACGGCACGATCGAGGGCATCCAACAGACCATCATCGCGGGCGTCGCCGAAGATCAGATCAAGATGAGCTTCACCGTCAGCATGAAGCCTTCGAGCCACAGAGGGATCACCGACGATCAATGCCTCGATCTCGCGCACTACGTTCGAAGCCTGAGCCAGTAACTCAGCTCGGCTCAGTCTTCGCGTCCGTTGCACCTTCGTGGGGAGCTTCGAGGCCCAGGAGTTCGAGATTCGACCACGCCATGCCATCTGGCTCTTGGCCCGCCACGATCGCTCCCACGACCTTGAGCGATTCGAGATCGATCACGGCCACGACATCCGCCTGCGCGTTCGCAACATACGCATGCTTGCCATCGGGTGGAATCAGGATTCCAATCGGCACGGGGCTATCGCCAAACTGATCGCCGAACAGTCGTCCGTCGGGGTCCATCGCCTTCAGATCCATCTTGATCCGCTTGATCTGCTTCTTGGTCTTTGCATCGAACACGGCGACCTCGCCCGATCGCGCACACGACACCAACGCCTTGGAACCATCGGGCGTGAACTGCACCCGGATCGGGAATGAGCCGCAGGTCAGGGTGTCGGTCACCGTGAACGTGCGTGTCTCGATCACGCTTACGGTGTCTGCCGCACGATTGGTCACCCAGACTTCAGTCGCGTCCGGATGCACAGCCACGCCCTCGGCCCCTTCTCCGGTGCGGACCGCCGTCACGTACTCCCCGCGATCGAGATTGATCACGGTGCAGGTCCCCGAGCCGATGTTGGCGACAAACGCGTGGCTCGCGTTGGGCGAAATCGCGACCATGTGGCTGACATTTGCCTTGGTGCCGAATGAGCCCACCATCTCTCGACCCTCGATGTCGACCACCAGCAATCGGCGTGATCCCTCGGTCGTGACCACGACCTTCTTGCCATCGGGCGTGAACACGATCCCGTGCGGCCGCGTGTTGTTTCCAAGCTCAATCGTGTCCACGCGTTTGCGCGTCATCAGATCGATCAGACTGAGCGTGCTGCCGGGCGATCGCTGCCCGTAGTCTGCTACCACCGCCATGCGTCCATCGGGACTTATCGCCACCTCATGCGGGCCGGCCCCGGTTTCGACGCGTGCGATCTCCTTTCCGCTATCTCTATCGATGATCGACGCGCTCGCCTCGGCCTTGTTAAGCACGACGAGCGTGCCCTGGGCACATGCATCGGAACTCGTGAGCACGAGCCCCGCGGCTGACACAACGGCCGATATCGCTTTGGTGCAAGACCACATGGTGAAGCCTCCGGGTGTGCTCAAGACTACACCTGGAATGCGAGCCCGGTTGCGATCGAGCGGGATCCGCTGAAGGGAGTCTCAAAAGCACAGATGGGGTCCGCTTTACGCGAACCCCATCCGAATCGTGA
>JAJDDL010000170.1 GCA_029260335.1 Phycisphaerales bacterium
AGGACATGCAGTTCGACACCGATGACGATATGAATATCCGATTCGAATCCGATGGCAACTTCGTGTTTGAGAAGTAGCCGCGCCAGACGCTAGGGGTTCGGATCGGAGTCCTCGGCGTTCTGAGCGCCGATGCCACCGGTGTCTCGTCTATCGGCCGAATCACGCGATCCATGGCCGGTCATCCGATCCCGGATGAAGATCCCGGCGAACACAACGATCAGCACCGCCGGCAGCACCGTGACGACCTGCAGCGTCGACGCCCCGCCCACCGCCTGAGCCTCCGCCCACACTGCCCCCTCGGGAGACTCCGCGTCGGCAGTCTTGATGGCGTCCACGGTGTAAGGCGCGGGCACGGCCTCCGCGGTCCGATCGTCATACACCTGGCCCATGAACGGAAGGATGAGCGATACCGAAAGCATGCCCGCGCCACCCATGATCGAAAGCCCCAGCGCGCCGGTCTTGGGCAATCGCTCGGCGACAAATCCGAGCATCGTGGGCCAGAAGTAACACACCCCGATAGCAAAGACCGTGGCCGCCGAGAATACGCCAACCGGTGTAGAAACCTGACTCAGAAGAAAGAGCCCAAGAGTCGTGATCGCGGCCGAGGCCAACAGCACGCCCGAGGGCGAGAGCCGATGCACGACCGGGCCCGCAAACTGGCGACCAATCGCCATCAGTCCATTGATCCAGACAAGCACCAGGATCCCCGCGACCCCCGCGGTGAACGTCAGGATGTTCGGAATCCACTGATTCGGGCCGAGTTCTGACGACGCAGTCAGAAGCATCGCCAAGACCATCACAATGAACAAAGGACGCAGGCACTCACTGAACATCGACTTCGTAGACACGCCGCTCGCGACGCGCTCGGTCACCGGGAGTTTCTGCGGGAGGAACATGATCCCGTAGATGGCCAGAGGCACGAGCATCACGCCCATCTTCCATTGCCATCCCATCCCGGCCTCGCTCAGCCCGTACGCCGCAAGCCCGCCGATGACGATCCCGCCGGGGAACCACACATGAAACTGATTGAGCTTCTTGGTCTTCTCGGTGGGGTAGACCGTGGCGATGAGCGGATTGCATGCCGCTTCCACGAAACCGTTGGCGATGCCGATCAGGAGCGTCCCCGCGTAGAGCATCCCGAACCCGTCCGCGAAGATGGTCACGAGTATGCCCGCGAGATGTCCCACGAACGCAAAGACCACCAGCCGCTTCATGCCGAGCACATCGCAGAGCGGCCCGCCAAAGACCATCGCCAGGGTGAAGCCCCAGAACGCGGTGCCACTGATCCACCCGAGCTGAGATTTGCTGAGCGCGAACTGTGCCTCCAGGTCAACCATGATGTCGCCTCGGATCGCAAAGCTCATGGCGGTGACGATCAGGGCAACGCAGGACGCGACGAACAACTGGGAGCGATTGGCGGTCATGGAGGTGAGAATAGCGGATCTGGAGGTTCAGATGCCGAGCGACATCTCAGGGCCCTCCCCTACTACCATTGCCCAGGAGGGGATCCATGAAGACCATCGGGATTGTCGCGCACAGCGCTGAGGGCGGATCGCTCTGCTTCATCACCGCCTGCCGGGAAGGCCAGCGCCTGATGGGCCCCCACATGCACCCAACGGTCGTCCTCAGCGCCATTCCGCTCGGCCTGACCATGGCCGCTTGGGATGCCGACGACTACGACGACGTCGGGCGTTTTCTCGCCGCCGGCGTGCACCAGGTAGCAGACGCCGGGGCGGATTTCTATGTCTGCCCGGACAACACCGCCCATGTCGTGCTCGAGCGGATCGCAGACAGCCTGCCGATCCCGGGATTGCACATCGCAGATGTCGTGTGTCGTGAGGCGCAGATCAAAGGGTACAAACGCATTGGACTGCTCGGCACGCGCTGGACCATGACCGGACCGGTCTACGAAAGAGTGCTCGCCGAGCACGGCATGGAGAGATTGATCCCCGCCGAACAAACACGTGAGCGGATCAACGAAGCGATATTTGAAGAACTGTGCCAGGGCGTGTTTGCACAAGAGACGACCGGACAGTTCGTGGGAGCGATCGAGGATCTGCAGGCTCAGGGTGCCGAGTGCGTGATCCTGGGTTGCACCGAGATTCCGCTCATCATCACGCCGGAGAACTCGCCCTTGCCGACGCTGGATTCAACAAGACTGCTTGCGAAATACGCCGTAGCCGAAGCGATGAGCGAGCGCGACCTGCCTTCGTCCGGTTGGCTCAAGTCCGCGCAGTAATCCCAGGCCCGACCGTGAGGAAGGGCGTCTACTGCTTCTACCAGTTCCACACACTCTCATTTCACCGGCAGGACAACAAGCTCGTGAGACTCCCGGTGTTGCAAGCGAAGAAGAACGAGAAGAACGGGTAGACGCCCTTCCTCACGAGCCAACTGCGTCAATCCACAGGAGTGCCACTGGCGGCTTGCAGATGCCATCATTCACGCAAAATGCTCGTCAGGAAGGGCGTCTACTAAAGCTCCTTCGCCTACGAGCCCTCGCGGACCCGGAACCGCTGAACAATGAGCCGATGGAGGTCCTGTAGGAACAGAAGACGCCGCTCCCTTACGGTCGGGCCTGTGATCGTCGTAACCACTACGGACCAGCTTGTCTGCTCAACACATCGCGGAACTGTTCGAGTGAGGTTAGCACCGCTTTGTCGTCGCCCGATTCGATCGCGGGGAGTACGGTCTGGTCGTACTCGTCGATAGGAAAGGTCGGGGTGGTGATCAGGCTGAACGCGGTGAGGGATGCAAAGCCGAGCCCGAGTAACGCGGGGAGCACGCATCGAGCGGTATTGAGAACACGGGTGTCACTCGGCGGGATTCGCACGCACGCGAGCGCGAGCCACAGGATCGCGAACGGTTCGACGTAGCGCTGCCAGACCTGGAAGTTGGCGGTTTGTGCCGCGGCGAACGCGATGAGAGCCGTGAACAGGATCCAACGCGCTCGCGTCTTCTGGGCGTTGAGGACCGAGGCGATCGCGATAATGCCAGCGATAGCGAGGATGACAATGACCGGGGACGAGTGTCCGGCGATACTCGGCACACGCTGGGCGATACGCCAGATGAGGCCCGACCATCGCCCGCTGTCCATATTGAATGTCGTGTTGGGGACAAGCGCAATCGCCCCGCCCAGCAATGCCACTCCGACTAAGAGCCGCGGCCGCTCGCGACAGAGTGCGCACAGGGACGGCCAGTAGAACGCAACGAGGAATGGAGCGATTGCGCCGAAAACTGCAAGGATGTACGCGGGGTTCGTGGGATTCGCCGCGGCGTGCAAGGGTTGGTCCTCGATGGACGCGGTGAAGTACGCCGGGGTGAGCCCGCCCCACAGAGCCGCGAACCAGACGACGAGTGCGAACGCGGGAATGGTGGCAAGGACTATCGGAAGCGATGCTCGCGCGCGTCGCTTCCAGTCCACTAAGAGTGAGCGGAGTTCTTGAGTCAGCTTCGGGCCCGAAGCCGAGGCTAGCGTTTCATCATCATCTGCTGCCTGGGGGATCCACGCAGCGGTCCACAACACCGCCGCGGCCCAGAGGTGCGATTGGCGGACGAACACCAGCGCGAGCAGGATCAGACCGGCGATCACGGTCGTCCTCGGTCGCGGCTTTGCGTCCAGCGCGAGCATGAGGATCGCAAGCACACCAAGCCATCCCGCGCCATCGGGTAGGAGCCAGACAGCGGTGGGCCATACGTAGAGCGAGGTTGCCAAGGGCAACCCCAACGCGAGGGCGATCTTGGGAGATGCGCGAGCCGCGAGTGCCCAGCCGAAAAGTCCGATGAGAGCGATCGTGAACACCGAGCCCAGCAGTTGGATGGCCATACGATGGTCGGAGATGAGCTTGGTGCCCAGCGC
>JAJDDL010000018.1 GCA_029260335.1 Phycisphaerales bacterium
GAGTCCATCGTCTAAGCTGGACCGATGTCCTCTCCCAACCCAGCAAGTGACGCCACACTCCTCATGCTCGCCGCGGCAGAGGGTGACACGAAGGCCGCCGAGCGGCTGATGCCCTTGGTGTTTGATCAACTCCGCCAGGCAGCGCAGCGGCAGCTCATGTCAGAACGTCCAAGCCACACGCTCTCGGCGACCGCGTTGGTCAACGAGGCTTATCTCAAGCTCGCGGGTCCTCGAGAGGTTGCGTGGGCGGGGCGTGGGCATTTCTACGTTGCTGCCGCGGAGGCCATGCGCCGCATCCTCGTGGATCACGCGCGAGCGAAGGCCGCCCATATCCGCGGGGGCCCCGAGGCTCGGCGAGCCGCGATCAACCTAGCTTCCCTGCCCGATCCGAGTTCTGAGACCGAATCTTGCGGATTCCTGATCCTCCACGACGCGATCACACGCTTGGAGGGTGTTGACCCGAAGGCCGCGGCTGTGGTGAGGCTTCGGTACTTCGCGGGTTTGACGATCGACCAGACCGCTTCGGCTCTGGGGGTCTCGGCTCCGACAGTCAAGCGGACGTGGGCGTTCGCGCGGGGCTGGCTGAAAGAAGCGATCGAATCGGATCGCCTTTGAATGGATGGGTAGGGCGCAGATGACTGAACACAACCATGATGAACTCCGGCGCCTGTTCGATCTGGTCATCGGTGTGCCGGTCGAGGAGCGCGAGTCGTTGCTTGAACGGGAGTGCGCGGGCGACTCCGGCTTAATCAAACGGGTGGTCGCGATGGTTGCGGCGGCCGAGGAAGATGAGCAGTTTCTGGCTGAGCCGACCGCAAACCTGCAACACGCCGATGTAACGATCGCCGGGGCACCGCGCGAGCAGCCGGGTCAGCAGATCGGTCGGTACAAGCTGCTGCAAACCATCGGTGAGGGCGGGTTCGGCACGGTCTGGATGGCCGATCAGAAAGAACCGGTCAAGCGGCGTGTGGCGCTCAAGATCATCAAGCTGGGCATGGACACTGATCAAGTCGTCGCGCGATTTGAGGCCGAGCGTCAGGCGCTTGCGATCATGGACCATCCCAACATTGCGAAGGTCTTTGACGCCGGTGCGACCGAGACCGGACGTCCGTACTTCGTGATGGAACTCGTGCGCGGCTCGCCGATTACAGAATACTGCGACACGAAGCGGCTGTCGATCCGTGAGCGTCTGAAGCTGATTGCCCTGGTGTGCGAGGCCCTCCAGCATGCGCATCAGAAGGGAGTCATTCACCGCGACATCAAGCCGAACAACGTCATGGTCAGCAATGAGGGCGACAGGCCCATTCCCAAGGTCATCGACTTCGGCATCGCTAAGGCCACAACCGCTCGGTTGACCGAGAAGACGGTCTTCACCGAGTTTCGCCAGATGATCGGCACGCCGGAATACATGAGCCCGGAGCAGGCGGGCGAATCCTCAGAGGACGCCGACACGCGCACGGACGTGTACTCGACGGGGGTGCTGCTCTATGAGCTCATCACGGGCACGACCCCGTTCGATCCTCAGCGGCTGCGTTCTGCGGCGTTTGGCGAGCTCCAGCGCATCATTCGCGAGGTGGAGCCAGCCAAGCCCAGCACCCGTGTCAGCCAGGAGACGGAGATGCTCGCCAGCGTTGCGGAGCATCGCCAGTCCGAGCCTCGCAAGCTGGGGTTGGCCATCCGGGGCGAGCTGGACTGGATCGTTATGAAGGCGCTCGATAAGGACCGGGCCCGCCGATACGACTCCGCGGGTTCGATGGCTCGCGATATTCATCGCTATCTCGACGGCGAGGCGATCCATGCCGCGCCGCCAAGCACCGCGTACAAGGCCAGGAAGTTCATCCGCAGGAACCGCGGGGCGGTTCTCACGGCGACCCTCCTTGCGGTTGCATTGGTGGCCGGGTTGACCGGAACTTCATTTGGTTTCGTCAACGCGAACCGGCAGCGCATTGAGGCCGAAGCACAAAGAGATCGGGCCACCACGGAGAAGGAGCGGGCCGACGCGCTGGCTGCGGAGGCGCTCGTTGCCGAGGACCTCGCAACGCGAAACGCCTATACGGCCAACATGCTCTCGGCATGCGACGCGATCGCGGCGAACAGCCACGAAAAGGCTGAGTACTTTCTCGAGGCGGCACCGCAGAGGCTCCGGGGTTGGGAATGGCAAGTGCAAAAGTCGCGTCTGGATACGTCCACGCGCACGTTAGCCGCTCCTGTCTCGAGCGCCGATGAACTGGCTCGCCACAACCACCTCATGGCCCATCCCGACGGGCAATCATTTTTCACCGTGCGCATGTTTGAGGACGTTGCTGCTCGGCGTTGGAGCTTGTCGACGGGCGAGCTTTTGGGCGAGTACGAGCACCCAGCCGGGAATGACCGCGCCCCGTCTAGCCGGGCTCGGTTCGTGGTTTCGGCCGATGGCACGCGCCTTTCGGCGGTCGCCACAGGGTACGGGGCAGGCTCCATCAAAACGCTCGTCTGGGATCTGGTCACGGGCGAGCGCATCTCTCGGGACGAGTTCATGCCCGCCGATGAGGTTACGGAGAACTTCGCGCTGAGTGCCGATGGCGCACGGGTTGCACTGAGCGCTGGCAACAAACTGTGGCTGCAGCAGTCCGCCACGGGGGCGACGCTCGCGTCGGCTGAGCTCAGCATCGGCGTTGCGCCCAAGTGGTTCAATCAGGACGGAACGCGGCTTGCGGTGGCCGACGGTCGCGGTGCGCTTCAGATTCTCGATGGGAACACTCTTGAGCACGTTGTCTCGCTGGACGGTCATCGAAATCTGGTGGCGTCAGTCGACTTCTCCCTCGACGGTCGGTGGGTTGGATCCTCGAGCCTGGACGGCACGGCGCGCATCTGGGATCTGAGCGCAAGCCCTCCGACATCGATTGTGCTTGAGCACCCACAGGTCCCAGGGCTGATCTGCGTCTCGCCGGATGCGTCACTCGCCGTGACCACATGCGGTGACGGGGCCATCCGCGTTTGGGAGGCCCATACCGGAACGCTGCGTGCTCGTTTCACGAGCGATGGCTTGATCGGCAGCGCGATGATGTTCATGCCCGATGGGCAGAGCTTTGCCGCGCGCCATCGAGATGGGACCGTTCGCTTCTGGGATGTGACGGCTGAAGAAACCGTGAAGCTGCGCGGACACAGAGGGCTGGTGAATGGCGCGGCATACGCCGAGAAGGCTGGGCTGATTGTCTCGGTGGGATGGGACGGCTGGAGCGGGATCGCAGGCTGTATCCGCCTATGGGACGCCCAGACTGGGGACGAGGTCGCGGTGCTCGGCAGGCCTGGCGAGATCGCTCGCCACCTCGCGGTATCTCCAGAGGGAACGCACGCCGCGGCGACCCTTTCGCCGCGGAGTTCACCAAATGTTCCCGATGACGCGGTTCGCAGGAACGGCGTCGTCATCATAGATTTGGAGACAGGAACCGAAACGCTGGTGGAACGCTACTCCGGGAGCACGATGTTTGACCCGTCCAGCCAACTCCTTGCGATGGGCGGACACGATCGTCTGGAAGTTCGAGATGTCCGCGACGGCTCGCTGGTCCGTAGTCGCGAAACGGGATTTGTTGGAAAGACTGTCGGGCACGTCACATGGAGTTCCGACGGCCGATTCCTTACATGCTCGACGACAGCCAATACGCCTTCAGCAAAGACTGAGTTTGAGATCCTGGATGCTGAGTCGTTGGAGACTATTCGACGCGTGGATCACGCGCCGATCTTCTTTCCCGACGCCAAGAGAGTCCTGATTGGTGCCCCGACTGGTGCGCTGCATGTCGTAGCCGTTGACACTTGGGAAACGATCGAGACGATTGAGCCGTACGTCCCAGGAAGGTACGACATCGTTTTCAGCCCGGATGGCGCACGATTCACAACCCGCGATGGCGGGCGTGGAGAGATCACGGTCTGGAGATCCGAGACGTTCGATCGCGTCGGCGTTTTCCAGGAGCCGGGCTTTACAGCGACTGCCGCTTGGAGCGCTGACGGCACTTCGCTCGTCGGCGCATGTGGCCAGACCGTTTGTGTCTGGGACGCCACGCCGTTGCGCGAGCGTGTGCAGGAACGCGATGCGAGTCGGGCGGCGTTGG